>PMIZ01000003.1:0-2739 GCA_003157225.1 Actinomycetota bacterium
GAAGCCCGAGCTCTACGACGTGCTGGTGCTGCCCAACCTCTACGGCGACATCCTCTCCGACCTCTGCGCCGCGCTGGTCGGGGGACTCGGGTTCGCCCCTTCGGCGAATCTCGGAGCGCACCGGGGCATGTTCGAACCCTCCCACGGGACGGCCCCCGACATCGCCGGCAAGGCGTTGGCCAACCCCGTAGCGACGATTCTCACCGGCGCCCTCATGCTCAACTGGCTGGCCGCCGAGCACGGGGACGCCAGGCTTGCGGCTGCTGCAGAACGGATCGAAGGGGCGACGGCCCGTGTCCTCGTGGCCGGCCGGATGCGGACGGCGGACATCGGGGGGACGGCCACCACCTCGGCGATGGGCGATGCCATCGCCGAGGCCCTCTGAGGAGCCGTTTGATGAATTGGATTCTTTCCACTCTCAGAGGCTATGAGAGCTACCGCGTGACTGAATTGCCTGATACTGTCGGTATGACGTGAGCAGGACCAAGTATGCAAGACCATGGACAAATGAGAACGGCCCAACGCGGCGCGGCACCGAATCGCCCATACTGCGGGCTCCCGGCGAGCGTCGCGGCATCAGGAGACAAGCGTGGATGACTCCCTTGACACGGTGAGGACGTCGTCGTGAGCCGGCTGCCGAACCCTCCATCGGGCGACGCCAAATGGCGCCACTCATACAGTCTAGGCAGGACAGCAAGAGGTCATGTCGTGTAGAATCACTGAACGACCAGAGAGACCATTAACCACGAGGAGCGTGCGCCATGGCAAAAGGTCTGGAAAAGCGAAAGGAACCCAAGAAGAAGCCCGGAAAGACCTTGAAGGAAAAACGGGCCAAGAAGGCCGCCAAGAAGGGGTGAGCACGGGCGGCCGCGGTCCTGGTTCCGCTCCTCCGGCTCACGATGATCCCGCCGACGGTCTGGGCCCAGGCCTCTCGCCTTGCCGACCGACCAACTGGATCTTGAGCGACTCCTCCACTATCGGGCGCGGCCCCACGATCCGAGGTGAGAGCGGCTCACCGGCCCCTCGTTTCGAGTAGCCCCCCCGTGGGTGGCCTCAGAGCGCCGAGATCTACTCGCTCCAGTGCCCATATCTTGTCCATCTGGAGACCCAACCGGGACTCGAACGGCCACCATCGAGTCATAATTTGCCGGCTCGACACCGGCGGCAATGCCTCCCGGATGTATTCCTGGTCCCTCCATCCCTGCACTTTCGTTTGCCCTGTTACCACAGTACACTCCGTCCGGAGAGACCGGGGTGGGAGGTCCGGCGATGGAAAATTCGGCCCGGGCGTGTGCCCCACGGGTTTCTTGGTGTCTTTGTGGTCAACTGCAACGTTGGGGTTCAACCCTGCCACGTGGAGATTGAGGACATGGCTAGAGACAGGACCGCTGAGACTCTGGAAGTTATTCAGCGTTTCAATGCGGCATTTAACCGCCACGATGTCGATGCCGTGATGGCCGCCATGACCGAGGATTGCCTCTTCGAGAACACCAATCCGCCTCCCGACGGTGCCCGGTACACCGGGCAAGCCGAGGTGCGGGCCTACTGGGGAAAGTTCTTCCACGGCTCTCCGGATGCCGTGTTCGAGGCCGAGGAGGTCATTGCGTACGACGATCGTTGCGTGGTGCGCTGGATCTACCGCAAGATGAAGGATGGTCAGCCCTGGCATCTGCGGGGCGTCGATGTATTTCGCGTGCGGGATGGAAAGGTTGCGGAGAAGCTGGCCTATGTGAAGGGCTGACGGGAGCAGGATATAGGAAGCGCTCTTCGCGAAGACCAATTCGCAAGCTGGAATTCCGGACAACGGGACAGGAGGTCTCTGGGGTGTGCGCCGACCCATGCGGGCTCCCCGGTGTCTCACACCCATGTGCGCGCATCAGGCCAGCCTGGAGGTCATCGTGACACCCGACGAGAACAAACAGTTCATGCGGCACTTCATCGACGAAGCGATCAACCGGAAGAATCTGGAGGCCATCGATGGGTTGGTCCTTCCCGACTTCATCGAGCATGTCCCGCTGCCCGGACAAGGCCCGGGGCGGGACGGGCTCAAGCAGGCCATCCTTGGGTTCCTGACCGCATTCCCCGACATACGATGGACGACGGACGAACAGGTGGCGGAAGGCGACACGGTGGTGAGTCGGTTCACCTGGACCGGCACGCAGCGCGGCGCGTTCCTGGGCATTCCGCCGACCAACCGCAGGGTCACCGTCTGGGGCGTCGTCATCGACGTGATCCGGCAGGGCCAGTTCGCGGAGAGCCGCATCCTCATGGATACCCTGGGCCTGATGCAACAGTTGGGGGTCGTGCCCGGGTCCGAGCGCGCCGCCTGATACTGCCTCACCGCCCGCTCCATCTTGTCCCGCCCGGAAGCCCGTGTTACCGTCCCCCCGCTCTCCTTGCCCGGATGAAGGGGGCAGTTCGGATTCCACCGGGAAGTGCCCCCGCGACCGTGATGTGTTCGGAGGAGTGACGTGACGCCTTCACGACCGGATGAACAAACAGCCGTGCTCGCCGAAGATGCCGTCCATTTGACGAGAGGGGGTCGGGCGTGAATACCGCTCTGGGCGCCCTGGCGGCCGTCGCGACGGCCTTCGTGTGGGCGCTCTCTTCCACCGTCTTCACCCTCGCCACTCTGCGGGCCGGCGCCATGGCCGTCAACCGCGTGCGCCTCCTGATGGCCGTGGGTTGGCTGGTGGCGGCCCACGGCCTGTTTCAAGTGCCGCTGCCGCTTCACGCCGA
>PMIZ01000003.1:2751-2989 GCA_003157225.1 Actinomycetota bacterium
CATCCTCGTGACGATGGGCGGCGTTGCCTGGGTCGTCCAGGTGCGCGACGGCGGGTCCGGGCATCGCGGCCCCGACCGCCGGGATGTCCTCGGGATCCTGTGCGGGCTGGGCGGCGCGGTGGGGCAGGCAGGCGGCCTGATCCTGGCCAAGCACGGGGCGGGGGACGGCTTCCCTGCCCTCTCGGTCACCCTGATGCGCATGCTGGCCGCGACCGCCACGCTCTGGCTCTACACGGCG
>PMIZ01000202.1 GCA_003157225.1 Actinomycetota bacterium
CTCGACTCGAACCCGACGAAGCTCCTGCAGATCGTCCACATTGGCAAGCAGACGCTCATCACCCGAGGAGCCCTGACCACGTTCAGCATTGCGAACGACATCGCCAAGTACTTCGCTATCATCCCCGCGGCTTTCGCGGCCACCTATCCCCAACTCGACACCCTGAACGTCATGCGGCTGCACTCACCGACGAGCGCGATTCTCTCCGCGGTCATCTTCAACGCACTCATTATCGTCGCACTCATCCCGCTCGCGTTGCGCGGCGTCAAGTACCGGGCGCTGCCCGCGGGGCTCCTTCTCAGGAACAACCTGCTCATCTACGGGGTTGGCGGCCTGATCGTACCGTTTGTGGGCATAAAGCTCCTGGACCTCTTGCTCACGGCCATCCACGTCGTCTAGAAGCGTGAACCTATGAGAACTGCGGAGCATATGGAAGAAGAGCAGGTCACCCCGGCCGAAACGACCGAGAGCGGTGCTCTGAGGCGTTTCGGCAGGTACGCTTGGCAGAGCGTCGCGATGCTCATCTGCCTTACCATTCTGGTGGGCGTGATCTACCCCTTGTTCATCACCGGTATTGGGCAGGCCGCATTCCACCACAAGGCCAACGGAAGCCTGATCCAGCAAGGCGGCGCCATCGTCGGCTCGTCGCTCATAGGCCAGCCCTTCAGCGATCCAGGCTATTTCTGGTCGCGACCCTCGGCTACCGGCGGAGGACCGTACAACGCCGACGCGTCTGGCGGATCGAACTTGGGGCCGACGAACCCGGCTCTGCTAAAGCTTATCGCCGACCGCATAGCCGCGCTTCGCGCCGCGGACCCGGGCAACGAACTGCCGGTTCCCATTGATCTCGTCACGGCTTCGGCCAGCGGGCTCGACCCGGACATCAGCCCGGCGGCGGCCGCCTATCAGATCGGCAGAGTCGCCCGCGTTCGCGGACTCTCGCAGGCCACCGTCGAAGCGCTGGTGCAGAAGTACACTAGAGGGAGGCAATTCGGCTTTCTGGGAGAACCTCGAGTGAACGTGCTCGAGTTGAACCTCGCGCTTGACGCATTGACCAAGTAGCCGGGACCGTGAATGCAAGAACCTCGTCGGCCTGATCCGGACAAGCTCCTGGAGCAGATTCAGGAGCAGGATCGCCGTGCCTCTCGCGGCAGGCTGAAGATCTTCTTTGGATACATTGCCGGGGTCGGCAAGACCTTCGCGATGCTCGACGCCGCCCAGCGCCTGGCCGCCGCGGGCACCGACGTCGTGGTGGGCTACGTGGAGACCCACGGCCGCGCCGAAACCGACGCCCTACTGGCAGGTCTCGAGGCGCTTTCTCCGCTCATGGTGGAACACCGTGGCATCAAGCTACGCGAGTTCGATCTGGATGCCGCGCTGGCGCGGCATCCCGCCGTGGTGCTGGTAGACGAGTTGGCCCACACGAACGCACCCGGACTGCGGCACCGCAAACGCTGGCAGGACGTGGAAGAGCTTCTGGAGGCCGGCATCGGTGTGTTCACCACGATGAACGTGCAGCACCTGGAGAGCCTCAACGACGTCATCCGCGACGTCACTGGCATCCAGGTGAAGGAGACGGTGCCCGACGGCATCTTCGACGAAGCCGATTCGGTGGAGGTTATCGATCTCCCTCCCGGCGAGCTTCTCGAGCGCCTGCGTCAAGGGAAAGTGTACATGGCCACCCAAGCGGCCCACGCCATGGAGCACTTCTTCAACGGGCCGAATCTGGGAGCACTTCGCGAGATCGCTCTTCGCCGCACCGCGGACCGTATCCATGGTCACATCGAAAGCAGCCAGCTCGAAAAGGACGTCCGTCACCAGATATGGCGCATCACCGACACGCTTCTGGTGTGCGTAGGGCCGAGCCCGACCTCGGCCAAGGTCATACGGGTGTCGAAGCGCATGGCGGCCTCCATCAATGCTCGCTGGATAGCCGCGAGCGTCGAGACCACCCGCACTCGCAGCATGAGCGAGGGGCAGCGGCTGCGGCTGAACGAGAACATGCAGTTGGCCCAGGGGCTGGGGGCTGAGACCGTCTCCTTGAGCGGCGACGACGTGGCCGAAGAGGTAGTGAGCTATGCCCAGTCTCAGAATGTCACCCGCATAGTCATAGGTAAGTCCCGGCAGAGCAGGTGGCGCGGCTTGATTCGACCGAACATCGTAAGCCAATTGCTCGAGAAGAGCGGCGACATCGACATCTACGTGATCCAGGGGATGGGGGAGACGGGCGAGGCGCCTCTGCAGGCTCGCCCGGCGCCCGTACGGCGCTGGCGGCCCTACGCTGCAACGATCGGCCTGGTGGTGGTGGCCTGGGTAGCGGCCCTGCTGCTGCAGCAAGCCAACCTGTCGGAAGCAAACAAGGCAGTCGTCTTCTTCCCGGCGGTCGTATTGGCCGCCATGTGGTGGGGGCTGGGGCCGGGCGTGGTGGCGGCGGTGGCCTCGGTCCTCGCCTTCGACTTCTTCTTCGTCCCTCCCTACTACACCTTTGCCGTACGGGATATCCAGTACTTCTTTACTCTGTTGGTGCTTGCCGTCGTAGCCCTCCTCGTCGGCACGCTGGCCGCACGTTTGCGCAGGCAGGTCCAGACCTCGCGCGTGCGGGAGAAGAGGCTGGAGGTGCTCTACAGGCTAAGCCACTCCCTCTCGGGCATCTCGGGGGCCCAACAGCTGGCTGTGGCAGCGCAGCAGCAGGTCGCGACCATCCTGGGTGGGGCCGTGAGCATCTACCTTCCCGATGGGACGCTGCTCGAGCCCGTGGTGTCGACCACCGGTGGGCAGATGGCTTCCCACCACGAGCTGGCCGTCGCCACGTGGGCCTACGAGCATGGCCAGATTGCCGGCAACGGAACAGATACCCTTCCTGATGCTCGTGCGATCTATCTTCCCCTCAAGACCCCTCAGGCTACGGTGGGAGTGCTCGCAGTCGAACCGCCTCGCACGGGCTTCTTCTTCTCGCCGGATAGACGCCAACTGCTTGAGACCGTCGCCGGCCAGATCGGCATCGCGCTCGAGCGGGACCAACTCGCCGAGCAGCGGAGCAGCGCCCTCGTCGACGCTGAGACGGAGAAGATGCGCAGCTCTCTTCTCAGCTCCGTGTCCCACGACCTCCGCACCCCGCTCGCGGTCATAGCCGGAACGAGCAGCACGCTCCTCGAGATGGGCGACAACGCCGACCGCTCCACGCGCCAAGCGCTTCTCACCGAGGTCTACGACGAATCCAACCGGCTGACTCGTCTCGTGGAGAACCTTCTCAGCATCACTCGGCTGGAGTCGGGGCTCACAGTCGTGGAGAAGGAATGGTTCCCGGTGGAAGACGTGGTGGGGTCGGCGCTCGGCCGGCTACGCAAGGAGACGGCCGGCAGGAGCATCAACATAGCCATTCCGCCCGAGTTGCCCCTGGTGCCGCTCGACGGCGTGTTGATCGACCAAGTGCTCTTCAATCTTCTCGACAACGCGCTCAAGTACTCTCCGGCCGGATCTCCTATCGACATCTCGGCGCGAGGCGAGCAGGGGAGCGTGGTCATCGAGGTCGCCGACCGGGGGTCTGGCCTGGCAGAGGGTGAGCACGAGCAGATCTTCGAGAAGCTCCATCGCGGAATGGCTTCCAAAGAGGGCGGCCGCGGGGCCGGCCTGGGGCTGGCTATCGCCAGGGCCATCGTGGACGCGCATGGGGGCAGCATTTGGGCTGCCGCGCGGCTGGGGGGCGGCGCCTTGTTCTCTTTCCGCCTGCCCGTTGGGTCCACGCCTGATGTCCCTCACGAGGATGAAGCGGATGAAGCCAGATGAGCCCGCAACGCGGCCAGGACGCCCGTGACTCCGGCAAGGCCAGGATCTTGGTCATCGAAGACGACACCCCCATGCGACGCTTCTTGCGAGCCGCGCTCAGCAACGAGGGCTACCAGGTGGTCGAGGCCGAGACGGGGCAGGCCGGACTTACCAGCCTTCTCTCGCACATACCGGACCTCATACTCCTCGATCTCGGGTTGCCCGACATGGACGGTACGAGCATTCTGGAGCGGGTGAGGGAGTGGTCGCGCGTTCCCATCGTGGTTCTCTCTGCCCGGGGACAAGAGGCCGACAAGGTGGACGCGCTCAATCTGGGCGCCGACGACTACCTGACCAAGCCTTTCGGGGTTCCAGAGCTTCTCGCCCGCATACTGGTCGCGTTGAGGCACGCGACCCAACTCAGAGACGCTGCCGGGGAGCAGGCCGCGCAGTTTCTTACCGGGGACATAGCGGTTGATCTCGGCCGCAGGCGGGTGATGGTCCGAGGCGAGGTCGTGCATCTCACACCCATCGAGTACCGGCTGCTTGCCACCTTCGTCCGCAATCCCGGGCGAGTGCTCACGCACGCGTACCTTCTGCGCGAGGTCTGGGGCCTCTCCGGGACCAGCCAGGCCCACTACTTGCGCATCTACGTGGCCAGCCTACGCAAGAAGCTCGAGGTCGATCCGGCCGGGCCTCGCGTCGCCCTCCGCGGGTCGCGAGGCCGCCCGCCGCCTGATCCACCACCGTCCCACCCAGCCGCCCAGGAACTGCGCCACGGCGAAGGTGAGGCAAGTGAAGGGGATGAACTTCCACGACAAGTGCGCCTCCCACCGCGCCAGGAAGACCAGTGGCACGGGAAGGTGGATGGCAAGGAACCAGCGTAGCGAGAGCTTTCTCGTGTGCGCTCGGTAGAAGCCGAACGGCAGAGTGAGCACGAACACGAACGCGAGCACTTCCACGAGGGTCAACCGACTTGCCTCCGGCGGGCGGCGAGACTTCCCATGTCGGGGGTAGCGTACCAGAAGCCCGGCAAGCCACTTCGCGCGCCGAGCTCTCAACCTATCCGTCCCGCTCGTCGATACCACTGAGGCCGGGGTTTCGAGCCACCGTGGGGGGCGTGATGAGCGGCGAACAGAAGACGGTTCTGCTGAACGGAGGGAGAGAGTGCCAGGTCGCGCTGGTGGACGGCGCGACCGGCTTCATGACGGGCCTTCTGGGCGGTGCCACCGCCAAGACCGGTACTGCCACCCTCCGCGTCGTCAAGAACAACGCCGCCGAGCCTTTCGTGGCGGTCTTCATCGGGGGCAAGCACGTCGGCTTCGTGTCACGAATGGACGCTCCGGGCCTGCTGCCGGCCCTAGCGTCGTGCGAGCAGGAGGGCGCGATGGCGCAAGCGCGCGGGTTAGTGACCACTCCCTCCGACGCCGCGGGGGCACCAGCCATGAAACTGAGCTTGGCCCAACCCGGCCAACTGCTGACTGCGAAGACGGGCGAAACACCGCTACCTTCAGGTAGTCTCCCCGCTCCGCCTAGGGCGGAACCGGCGTCGCGGCCGGGCCCGGCGCAGACGCAACCCACGGAAATCCTGGGGTTGCCCTCACGGCCGTCGAGCGGGCCGGCCACGCTGGGCTTGGGGCTCGCTCCCATCGTAGTCCCCGCGATCGTCGATGGTCCGCGGCAACTGTACCCTGGATCGGCGGGCAACTGGCAAACGACCACGTACTGCCCGAGGTGCGGCGCGCCGCTCCAAAATGCGGGGTCGCGCTGTCGCTGCGAGTACGTCTTGGATGCGCGAGCCGCCACCGTAGTGGGGGACAGGCTTGTCGGCCGCTCGCCGATGGTATTGCCTTGCGGCTGCGTTGTCTGCGGCAAGGATGCCGCGAACGGGCGCCGGATCAACAGGACACTCTATGCGTGTCCGTTCTGGATCATCTTGGTCATACTCTTCTCCCTGCTTCTTGGAGTGATCGTGTACCTGATCGCCAGGAAGCCGTTGGAGTTGAGCTACTCGTTGTGCAGCGAATGTGCCCAGTCGCGAGCAACCAAGAGATGGATTGCGATCGGGGGATGGCTGCTGTTCGTGCTGCTGGTCGCGGCCGCCATAGCCACAGGCTCCATGCTCCTAGTGATCTTGATGATCGTCGCCTTCGTCGGCGCGCTGACGATGTCGGTTCTGGCGGGATCCCGTCTAAGGGTGAGCGGCTATCAAGCAGGGGTCTTCACGGTCAAGGGCGCAGGTCCAACCTTCTTGACGGCGCTTGGACGAAGCGTCAGCTAGGCACCGATCACGCTGGTGCAGCAGATTTCGTTCCCCGCGTTTCTGGGCGGGATCGTGCTGGACCCCTTCGTGCCGCAGCACACCGGGAGGCTACTTCTCGCGGTTGCGGCGTGCCTCTCTCTCATTGTGACAATCAGCGCGGAAACGGTGCGCCGCTGGATGCTGGGAGTGGGCCCTCGGCAAGATTACCCGTTGGCCATTGGCGGCCGGATTGTCGTCATAGATATCGTGCTCACGCTCCTGGTCGCGCTTCGCGTTTTCTGAAGCGTGCGCCGGGCCTACGACGCCGGCTTGAAGATCAGCAACTCGTTGCCGTTCGCGTCGGTGAGGGTCAGCTTGCCGGATGTCAGCTGGTACTTGCGCGCCTGGCCGAGCAGCTCGTAGTACAGGTTCTCCGCCCGCATGGCGGGCTCTGACCCGGCCATCAACGTGTGGACTAGCGTCCCCACCGAGAATCGGTCGTCCGGTCCCGCGGTGTACGGGCCACCATAGCTGTTCACGGCCGCTTGGCCGGATATCTGGCCATCCTTGAACGTAGCCGTGATGGTGAAGTCGCCGGCAGAGAGCGAGTCGACCGACCAGCCCTCGAGTCTCCAAGACGTGCCATCCAGCGGCTGCTTCTCGACCTTGACGCTCACGGAGAAGGTCTTGAGCGGAGGGACGCTCTCCCACGGCCGCAGGTACACCAGTTTGAGCTGGGCGTCACCGGTCGCGATGGCGAGGAAGGTGAAGGTGTACGTCCCTCCGGCGCCGATGAGGTTGCTGTCGGGAACGTACTCCGGGTCTCCCTGTTGCTGGAGAATCTTGGCGTCGGCCTCGCTGAGGGCCGGTGTCCAACCATAGCCGGTGGTCGGGTTGCCCGTGAGCACGACCTTGATAGTCGAGCCTACTTTCACCGATACGGCGGTGCCGTTGTCGCTCTCATCGAGCCACAGCGCGCTCGGCTCCATCGCCCTGAGCAGCAGCGCGGCGGCGGCGACCCTGGTGATCATGGCCTGAGGCGTGAGCACTCCTGCCTTTGTGCCTTCGACCAGATGCCGGGTGACGGCAAAGGCGACCTCGGGACGCAATCCTCTGCTGATGGAGCTCGCATCGCTGAAACGGCCGAGGGCGGCGGTGATCTCGTCTTCGGTCATGCCGCTCAGCTTGAAGTCCTCGTCCGCCGCGACCTGGCGCGCGGCGATGGCGATGGCCTGCTCCCGGGTAATGGGAGACGAGGGAGCGAAGACACCGACGGCTACGCCCTTCACCAGACCGGCGACGTGGGCGCCCTCTATGTAGGTGTAAAAGTGGTCGCCGGGATCGACGTCGGTGAAGGTCGGAGTGCTGGGATTCGCCATCGGGATTGCGAAGGCCGTGTCGGCCATCTTGGTGAACTCAGCCCGAGTGACCAGTCGCCACGGTTGCCAGGTCCCGTCGGGATAGCCGCTTGAGATTCGGGCCAGCTCTTCAGGAGAGATCCCGTATGAGCCTGCGGTCGCCGCGTTGACGTCGCTGAACGAAGCGGCGAGCGCCGCGGAGCCGAGACCTAGGAACAGGGCAAGAGCGACGCAACTCGCGATCATGGTTTTGACGCGGTACCTGGCCATGTCTCACTCCACCTTCCCTGTCGGATCATCGTGGCACCCGGAGTCCGTTCCGGAACGACGTCATAAGACGCAGTCCACCGCTATTAGGCTCCCCCAAACTCAGAGCGCGTACACCTTCGTGTTGCCTGAGCGCCTCAGCGCCACCCGGCGAAGGCGTTCTTTGCCACCAGCGTGAGGCGTGCTCTGCGCCGCTCCCCGACCGCGCCCAGCGCTATCAGGGCGCCGCCCACGATGGCCACGATCGCGACTACGGCGGGGATGGCCGAGAGGTGAGAGGAGGTCAGCCAGAAAGCCGCCAGCACGACTCCACCCAGCCCGCAGCCAAAGTAGAGGCGAACACGGAGTCCGACGCCGGATCCGACGATGGCGGCCGCAAGACCGATCAGCCATATGGCGTGGTCGGTGCTCGAGTCACCGAGTCCCGAAGCCATCATAAGCACCACCGGCCCACCCAACCCGACTGTCAGGGCAACGATGTCGACCGCCATCGCGGCGCGACGGTATCTCTCCCTGTACGACAACCGCCAGGCGACCACCACGCACCAGACGGCCACCACCGTGAAGTAGGCCTCCGGCACACGCACATCCGCCGCTCCCAGGAACATGAGCAGACCCGCCAGCAAGAAGACGGGACCGACGACCAGACCCCACTTGGTGTGCGCCGAGAGCGACCACCCGGCGCAGTACGCCGCCAGGGCGCACAGGAGCACCGCGAGGCTCCAGTCGCCGCCGGACAGCCAGGCTGGAGGGGCCGACTCGAACGTCGCGACGGTGGTCGCGACCAGCACGCTCGCTAGTCCGAGCGCCCCGGCCAGAGCGAGCGACCACGTGGCGCCCGCCATCGGCTGTGGCCGGCTGCGGCGGAGCACCGCAGGGGCGAGCATGGCGGCTGCGGCGACGATCGCGACGGCTGTGCCTGCCCACGCGTTGGCCCCGGCCCATGACTCCAGGCTGCAGACGGCGGCGAAGGCGACGAACGCGGAGGGGCCGGCGAGCACCGGCAGACCGAGCAGCGCGGGCCCTGCGAGAGCGGCAGCCAGCGCCGCGAGCGCCAAAGTCGCCGACCAGGGTGCGAAGAACGCGCCAATGACGCCGACCGCGGCTGCGACGGCGGCTCCTAGCGCCCACGACAGGCGCCACTTCGCTTTGCGGCGCAGGGCAAGCGGAACGAGGGCCAAGACGGCGCCGGCGACGGCCGCCGCCAACCCGCCCGCCCGACTCGAAGCGCCCCAGACGAACAGGCCGGCCGCGGCCGCGAGTGCGGCGGAGGCGGCAGGCATGTAGTGCGGCCGGCCAAAACGAGCGGTCTCGACGCACCACGCCAGGCCTGCCAGCGCCAACACGGTGCCCGACGCGAGGCCAGGCGCGGAGTGGCCGCTGACGGCGGTGACCAGCACGAGGGCGGCCAGGAAGAATGACGTGAGCACCCACATGACCTCGACGACCGGTTCCGGACAGCCGAGCAGGCGGCGAACTGGCCGCCGGAGGTGCGACCAGATGAGGCCGACGACGAAGATGACGACCGTGATCCAGGCGAGATGGGTGTTTGGCAGCGCCCAGCGCTCGATGACCCTGGCAAGGTAGAGAGAGAGCGCGTAGACGACGATGGCGGGGGCCGCATCGCGTGCCAGCCCCGGCGCACTCGACTCCCGCGGAACGCGGCGGCGGCTTTCCACGCGCCAGCGGGCTGCCGCCGCGATCAGCCATGCGACTAGGGTCAAGCACCAAAGCACTAGCGCGCTTGTCGTCCACTCTGGGTTCCCGAAGGAGAGCTCTGCGGCAGCCACCGCGCCGACCGCCGCCCCGGCCATAAGTAGCCAGGCCTCGGCGCCAAAGACCCGGCGCAGGTCGTGCGCTCCCCTCCAGCGTGACTCCGGGCCGATGGCCGTCCGTACCCAGAGACTCACGAACAGGCAGCAAAGGCCCAGTAGCAGCTCCGTGCCGAGTATCACGTCAAGGCCGTTCAAGTCACTCGCTCCGAAGGCGTGCACGATGACCGAGGGCAGTTCGACGGCCAGCAGCGCACCGCCGACCACCACCCGAGCGTGGCCGCCGCGCCACCAGGCGAAGGCGAGGATGGGAAAGGCAGACCCAAGCCCCGCGGCGGCCGTCCAATCGGGTGCATCTCGCCCCACCGCGACCAAGGCCCACACGAGCAGCGGCACAAGGACGAAGGCGGCTGTCTCAAGGGCAAGCCTGCCGCGAATGCGAGCCCATATCTCACAGACGAAGGAACCCACTAAGGCCACGGCCCAAACCAATCCAAGCTCCATCAGCCCAGGGCGGTGACCGATCTGAAACAGGACGGTGACGACGGCGAGCGCGGCGCACGTGGCACCGGCGTCGGCGGGCCAGATCGCCCACGAGGCGTGGTTTCTCGGCAGGCTCTCATATGGCGAGCGGGGTCGCTCGGCCAGGTGGGCGGCGGCGGCCGCGATGGCCAGGGCGAGCAGACCCGCCGTCTGGAGGGGGGGCCTATGGACCAGCGTTGCGGTGGCGGCCAAGCCTGCGAGCAGACAGGGAGCCGTCCACCAAGTCCGCGATCGCGCCTCACCGCGGCGCAGCAAAGCCGGCAACGGCAGCAGGACTAGCGCGGCGATGGCGGTCGCAAGGCCGGCCGCTGTCCGGCCGCCGAATGTCCACGCCTCTAGGTCGGCCGCCGCACGGCCGCCGGTCTTCCACGCCGCCAGGTAGATCGTCGCGGAGGAGGCAATGGACGCGGCGGCAACGAAGACGCGCTCCCGGAAGCGCCACGCCTCGAGACCCCACAAGGCCGCCGCTAGGGCAGCCAGCAGTACGTACCCCACGCCTGGGATGTCTGATCGGACCAAGGCGGGAGCGATGGAGAAGACGACGGAGCCGACGCTGGAGAGGCCGAACATCCAGGCAGCCACCCGCGAGGACATGTACGTGAGCCGGCGCATGGAGAGCGTGCGGGCGTGGGACCACGCAGCCGCGAGGCCAAGCATCACGAACGAGTACCACACGTGGCCCGCATCCGGCCTGATCCAGTGCACGGCCAGCGTGGCGGCGAACTGCGAGTAGGCGTAGCCGACAAGACCCGTACCTGTCAGTAGGACCACGATCGGCTTGGCGACGGCTGCGGCGGCCGAGCGCTCGACCCTGCTGCGCACGGCCGTGGAGACCAGCCAGGCCGCCGCGGCCTCGGCCGCCAGCATGGTTAGCGCCCCGCTGGACGGCAGCTCGCCGGCCATCAGGGGCTCCGGCGGGCCCAGGGCCACGATCTGCAGCACCGATGCGCCCAAGAGGACCAGCCAGCCGCCGATGTGCATCACCCGGCATGTATCCGATATGCCCCTCTCGAAACGGCGTAGGGCCATCCGTGGCAGCAGAGAGCCGGCCGCCACAGCGAGCGTTCCTATCCCCAACCACGACGCGACGGCGCCGATCCAGGGGCCGGCGCCTCCGTGGCCCAGGATCCCGGGCATGGAAGGCGCGGCCAACAGCGTGAGCAGTCCGACGGCGGCACGAAGAGTGCCCCCGCGCCACGCGCTTGTGAACAGGCAGACGATGCCGGCGACGACCATCAGCACGATGGCCGGCCAGACGGGCCCCGTTGTCGGCAGAGCTAGGAAGGCGGCGATCACCGGTAGGAGCGTCACCACCGACGCCTCCCGTACCCAGGCGCCGTCAACGACTCTCTGTAGCTCGAGGGCCGCGGTGGCGGTGACGGCGACCACCAGCGCCGCGATGACGGCGCTCCAGCCCGGGTCCACGAGGACGCCGACGATGGCGACGACCGAAGCGCCGGCGGCCAGCCCCGGACCCGCGAGGCCGAGGACCTGACCGATCGACCCAGCCGCGCCGCGGCGCACACGATGCGCAGCCAGCGTCCAGATCAGGCCCACGGTCGTCAGGATGGCGGCCTGGGCGCCGAGCGGCCAGGAGAGAGCCGTGCCGAGCAACCACCACCATGCGATCNNTGGGCGATGGCCCCGCTAACGGCGAAGAGCTTCGCCTGTAGCCACACGCCCATCCCCCAGTGCACGGCCGACCCGACGGCGAACAAGAGCGTCCACCACCACAGGCTGTGCAGACCGGCGACGGAGAGCAGTGCCCACCCGTCGACCAGAACGAGAGCGGCGCCGATGGCGAGCAGGCTGATGCCGATAACGGCCAAGCGGCGGCGCAGCCACAGGCCCCCGCCATAGAAGGCTGCCGTCACCGCCACGAGAATGCCCAGCCGGATACCCTTCGGCAGGCTTGGCCACGCGTAGATGGCAAAGCCGGCGGCGGCCGCGACCACCAGCAACGCTCCGGCGAGGGCGACCCAGACGGTCCACGGCACGCTTCGCGCCGCCACCGCGATGCGCGACGGCGGACGAGGTGCCCTCGGCGGCGGTGACCAGGCGGGCTGAGGCGCCGGGCGTGCAGGCGTGGGTCGCGCGGCCGTCTCACTTGAGGCAGCCGCAGGTATCGCTTCCGCTTCCTCGAAAGGCTCCAGGCCGAGCTCGCGCGCCCGATTCAGATACCGCCGAGTCAGGAGCAGGTACGCCGAATCCGATAGCTCCCTCCTCGCCTGCGCCTGCTCCAGTGCTTCGAGGAGGTAGTCGATCTTGGCGAGCTCGTCGGTTTCGGCGGCTTCGCCTCGAGAGCGGATCCTGGCGATCAGGTCCGCGCTAGGGTCGTTGCGATTCGGCAGGTAGGCGGCACCACATTCGTGGCAAAACTGGTCCCCGGCCTGGACCTTGGCGCCGCACACTGGGCAGTCGGTCATGGAACCCCCCACCGCTGAGACTCGACTTGCATCGTATCGGCCGTTTCCGGGGAAAGCAATAGAGCGGCGCGGCGCGCCGCGACGCAGCTGTTTACGGCTGCCTAGCCGCGTGTCTCACCGCTTTTTCCCTACCAGATGGCGAACTGAGAGGTCAGGTCGTGGCTGGCGTCCACGAAGCCGACGCCGACGCGGTCGATCAGCCCGTTGTCGGCCACGTCGGCGCGGTCGTCGTAGGGGAAGGCCGCCACGAAATATCTGCCGATGGGAAAGACATGAGCGGGGGACTGTCCGCGAATGGTGACCATCACCGAGGTGGCGCCACTTTCGTTCCTGCCCCAGACATAGATGATCGGCTTCTCGTCATGAGCCACGTCGTAAGCGGTGAGCGACCAGGCCGACCCCGAGCCCGCGGTGCGGACGACGTTGCCGGTGGTGGTGCGGGTGAAGCGGCCGGGCAACACCCGCTTGTACTCCGTGAACTGGAGCAACTCCTGCCCGTTCTCGTTGCCGCGCGCGACCAGGAACAGGTGGCCGCCCACTTCGGCCCGGGCGACCACTGAGCCCTGCGGCAAACTGGCGGTGGCCGTCTGCGTGACGCCAGCCTCGCTTAGCGTGTGCGACACCACCATAGGGACCAGCAGCGCCGCCGTCAGCACCAGCGTGGCCGCGACCGGAATGAGGCCGGCAAGCAGGGGGCGCGGCGTTCGGGCGCCCACCCGCTCGTCGATGGCAACCGCTCGGCGGGAGCGTTTGACGAATGTCCAGGCAGCTCGAAACAACAATAGGCCGACTAGGGCGCCCACCACGTTCAAGATCACATCGTCGACGTCGGTGGCCCGCACCTGGGTGGGTATCTGCACGACCTCGATGGCGGCTGACATGATCGCCGCTCTCCAGGCGAGAGGCCAGAACGCTCGGAGCTTCTCAAAGAGCAGCGGAAGGAGGATGCCAAAGGGGAGGAAGAGCAGTATGTTGCCCACGATGTTCTTGGCGGCCGTGAATGGAGTGGCGTGTCGTATGAGGTCGATGCTGCTCGCGAACGGCACGAGGCTAACGGTTCCGTGCCAGTCATAGAGGATGATGTGCATCGGGAAGAACGCCAGGTAGGCGACGACGATCGACCACCCGAACAGGAGTACCACGACGGCTTGGCGCGCGAGCCTAGTGTGATCCCGGCGCCAGCAGAAGATGCGCCAGGCTATGAAGACCGCGACGGCGATCCCTACAAAGGGTCCTCCACCGAGGACTACTAACTGGTCCAACGATCAACTCCCCGCTGGTTCAGCGCGCACTGCGGCCGCGGAGGAGGCTCAGAGCGTGTACACCTCTCGTCCCACAGTGTTCACCCAGTTCTGCGCGAGCACCTTCTGAGCCTCGACGGTCTTGTCGACGCCGAGGATGACTATGGCGTTGTTGTTGATCCGCCCCAAGTGCGGATAGAGATAGTGGACGTTGATGCCGGCGGCCTTGAGGGGCTTCAGCATGGCGTTCATGCCGCCCGGATGGTCGGGGGTCTCCACGGCGAGGACGTCGGTCTCCCTGGGCTGGTAGCCGTTGCCGGTGAGGATGTTCTTGGCCTTCTCAGGGTCGTCCACCACGAACCGGACGGTACTGATATCGGAGGTGTCGGCTACCGAGATGGCCCGGATGTTCACGCCCTCGCGCCCGAGGAGCTCGCTGACGATGGATAGGGTTCCGGGAGCGTTCTCCAGGCTCACAGACAGCTGTTTGATTACCATGCGCTTAAAGTCTGTTGAAGAATGAAGCCTCGGCCGCCACAGCGCACTGGGCGGCTCGATAGCTCGTCCTCGGTCGCGCAAATAGCGCTGCTATTCGCGC
>PMIZ01000373.1 GCA_003157225.1 Actinomycetota bacterium
GTGGATGCCTGGGCCGCTTTACGCCCCCAAGTACGATGTTGTAGTGGGCGGCCGAACAGTCGTTCAGGCTCAACTGTTTCCGGGCTATGGCCGATGGGGCTACGATGTCCGCGAGGGTTTCCGCAGTCGTGGGGCCCCGCTGAGGGAGGCAAGCGATGCCGTCATCGTGGTTGCCGCCACGCCCGGTGGCGACGGTTCGCCGCAGCCAATCCTTGCGCTTGAGTTCTGCGGAGCCCTACCGGCAGGCAATAACGCTTGGCAGCGCATGGGTCGAGGACTTGCCGCTGGCCTCGCGGGAGTGCCATACCTCTACTTCGCCGAGCTCGGAGGGGCAGAACTCGACGCCGATCGAACCGCCAAGGCTGGACGGTTGCCCAACCCCCTGATCCCCTTCGCATACCTTAGTCACGGCCAGACAAGTGGCTCCCTGTCGATCCCGGTCTTCAGCCCGAGTCCGACGGTCGATTCGGACACCAGGGCCCTATTCCAGGATGTCTTTGACTCGGGCGAGGCCAGAGAAGTCGTTCGAGCCATCTTGTTCGGAGGCGATCCCAGCAAGCCAATATCAATACTCGAGGACAAGGCGGCCACGGTAGTAGCGGCCCTGGCCGCGTCGCGTCGTCGGAATGACAGCCTGACTTCCGATGAATGGGTTCAGCTTGCCGAAGAGCGAACTGGAGCGGCCAAGGCCTCGTGGTTGACGACTCGAAAGCTGGGGTGGGCCAAGAAGGCAAGCATCCCCACGTTGGCTAGAACTTTCCGCTCGCTGGTAGCCGCCGCGATACGTGACGGAGCGGTGGCTGTGGGCTCGTCGAGTGTTCCTATATGTCTGCTCGGCGCCGAAGGTCGTGGTCACCTGGCTGCGAGCCTCGAATCGATCTACGGGACCAGGCTTGGCGCCGATCTCCCGCGCTGGCTCCGTAGCTCCCGTAAGCCTCTCGTGATCGTTTGGATCTGCGGGTTCAAGCCCCGTGGCGACGACTCGCGACCGGATCGCGGGCTGCTCCCAATGGCCCACATGGTCTTCGGTGGAGCTGACGTCGACTACCTGAGTGTGATCTATGGCCCCGCACCGGCTGCATCGTGGCGTCGCCTCATGACGGATGCGCCGGGGTTAGCAATGGCCAATGGCCTGTGGGAGACAGTGATCGGGCTGAGCGACGCAGTCCTCGCAGACAGCAGCACCGCAACTGCGCTCCCCCAGATTGGAATCGTCCTAGGCGCGCGACACGTGCGTGGCGCGGCCGCGATGTTGGCGCACTCGTCTGTGCCGCCGTTTGGGGAGCACGACATCGACTCGGTTCTTCACACGCTGTTCTCGAACACGCCGCATATGTACGAGAGCATGTGTAACCCTCCGGGCGGCGACTGGAGCGGGCTCAAATACAGAGAGCACGCTGGCGCGCCAGCTCATCGTTGGTCTTCATTGCCGAGAGTGACAGCTGCTGACGAGAAGCGGCCAGACCATGTGGCTGTTGTCTTTGGCCCGTCGCCAGTGCTCGTTGCGATCGAGTCGAAGGAGCGGGGCTCAAGCCTTGAGCGGTCCATTGGGCCTCGCCTCGCCAAATACGTGACTACCCTGCTCACCTGTGCGCCCAACGGTGTGGACGCTACCGGCCGCGGCTCATGGTCCAGCTACTCTGGTGGGCCGATTCGTCCGATCCCTTCGGTGATCACGGGAGCAGCCGTGCCTTATACCGGGGAGACGAAACTAGCGGACCTTCTGGACTACGGCGCCCTCGATTTCGCGATCGGCTGCGAGTTCCTCCCAGATGTAGAGCGCGTTGTTGTACACGTTGTGGCGCGGCCTTCGGGCGCGCTGATCTGCGACGTCTTGCCATTGCTGACCGACCACTTCGCCGGGCACGTCGTAGTTGAGGTACACCGTCTCCCTGACGGCGTCTAGGGACGTCTTCATCAGACGCGTGAAGGGTGAGTTGCCGTTGGCAATTTCGAATCGATGCCTGTACAGATCGGCTGGCGGCGCGCTGCAATAGACCCTGTCGCCAGCCTCTCCATCAAAAGTCAGCATCCACCTGATTCCGCGGCGATTCAGGCGCTCGAGTTCCTCGTAGAAGTCTTGCTGATCGATTCCTACAGCGAGATACCGACCACGCGTGCCGCCGTAGGGCGGGTCGAGGAACACGAAATCCTCACGCTTGGCGCGTGCCAGAGTCTCTCGGTAGTCCGCGCAGACAAAGCTCGTGCGGGCGACCAACTGGCACCACATGAGGATTGTTGCCCTGAGCCTGGCCGGATGGACCCCTGGCCTAGTGTGGTGGAGCGAGTTGTTGAAGTCTCCTTTGGTGTTGAACCGCACCAGGCCATTCACGCACGTCCGAGTCAGAAACAGGAAGTCGGCCGGATTCCGGGTCCTATTGAACGACTCCCGGATCTCGTAGTACGCCGTGTGGCCTTGTTGCTGCAGACGCTCCCACCTTTGTTGGTATGCGGTGGCGAGCTGATCTGGTCGGTTCCGGATCTCTTCCCAGAGCTGAATGAGTTCGGGGATTACGTCGCCAGCCACGGCTGCGGGGCGTTGTACGGCAGCTAACATGGAGCCGCCGCCCACGAAGGGGTCAATCAG
Organism: Actinomycetota bacterium; assembly: GCA_003157225.1. The sequence continues at coordinate 2,588 of PMIZ01000373.1, forward strand.
CCGCTCCGAGTTGGGGGCCATTTGCGAAAGCTGTTCCGCCATCGCTCGTTTCGATCCGGGCCACTTGAGGACTGGCGGGATGAGGTTGGTCATTCCGGGAACTCCATTGGCAGCCGGAGAGCGTCGACTTCTTGGCGAACGCGAGATTGCGCAATGGAGAAATACGCGGGATCTGTCTCGTACCCGACCGGCCGCATCCCTCGTCGGAGGCCGGCGACCATCTCGCTCCCGCTGCCCATGAATGGGACGAGAAGAGAACCGCCGGGCGTGCCGGATATTAGGAGCAACCTCTCGGCCAATCTGACGGGCTTCTGAGTCGGGTGTGACCCGAACCGGCGCTCGTCGCTAGGCTTGTTGGTCGGTATGTCCCACACGGTGCGGAGTTGCTTGCCGGCCACTTTTAGGCTGTCGCCTTCAAATGCCGAGGCCTTCACGTCTTCGTAGTTGAAGCGATAACGACGCTTGGCGCCACCGGTGTGAACCCATAGCAGAGACTCGTGGCTTGCGGTCAAGCGCCGCCCCGCCAGGTTGGGAAAGGCGTTGCGCTTGAACCAGATCACTTCATTGATTATTTCAAGGCCAAGTAGCTGACACGCTACGTTGACAAAGCCGGAGTTGTGATAGGTCGCGTGGATCCAGATCGAACCGGTCGGTCGCACGACGCGTTTGAGTTCGGACAGCCACGCCATTAGGAAGCCGAAGGTCTCGGTGCCCGGTGCCTTATCCCATTCGCTGGCGGCGAGCTTCCACGGCCCTCCAAACCCCTTCAGTTGGTGATCCGCCTTAAGGAACCAGGAGTTGGGCGAGACGGCGCCGTAAGGGGGGTCGGCTATGGCCAAGTCGAAGCAGTCATCGTCGGTTGCTTCAAGGCCGGCCAGAGCATCGCCTAGGTAAAGGCTGGCGGGCCCGATCCTCAGCTCTGTCGCCGAGTTCGGGGCCTCGCTCAAGGTGGCTTCCTCTTGCGGAGTCATCTTCGAATCCTATCCTTCCCGGCTCAATCGCGGCTCGCTAGCCAGTCAGCGATGCAGGCCGGCGTGTCGTCGGTGCCCTGGTGCTTTCGGACAAATGCGGGTCCGGCCGACACGCTTACACGCTATCCGACGGAATTCTTCGTGGTGGAAAGGCTCGGCTTCCTCCGCGGACGGTCCCAGTACGGACTCTTGCACTTGGGACAGACTGTGGGCGTGTCGTGGTTCTGTCGAGGCAGCCACTGGTGCCCGCAACGTTCGCACTCGAAACCTGAGAGAACTACCTTCGCCACAGATTCAACGATCCTCGCTGGTGTGCTACCAAGCATAGTATAGCGATGCTCGGACCGCAAGAAGCATCGTAGGATAAGGTTTGTCGATAACGGTATTCTCTAAAAGAACATGCTTGGCTGTTCACCGCCGGCCCAGGCATCGGTGTCGTGCGTGTTCAGATGCTGGGGTCGGGTCGAGACAGCTCACGTGTCACAGCGCCGCTTCGATCCCAGACGACTCCCGGGTGGGAAGACGCGTTCTCCCGCAGCTGACTCGTCGCCTGAGGCGCACGCCTTGATCTCGTAGAGAAAGTTGTAACA
>PMIZ01000357.1 GCA_003157225.1 Actinomycetota bacterium
CAGTCGTGGTAGGGCCCGCCGGACTGATCCGCGAACTGACCTTGGTCTGGACGTTCGACGAACCTGTTCAGAACTCCGTCTGGAACTACACGGCCACTTACAGCGACCTTGGGAGTGCTGCGCCGATCGTCGCTCCGGACCCGGATCACACGGTGACCACAGACAACCGTTTCGGCAACTAGCGGCAAGGAACTGCGCTTTCGGACTTGTGCGACGGGAGCGCCCACCGAGCGGGAAGCTCGGCGGGCGCTCCCGTCGGCTCACGGTTCGCGTGACGCCGGTTCGTCCACCGTCGCGGGGATCGCTGCCGCGCGCCCGCCTGGCCCGCGCCGCGGCCACCAGCTCCACCTGCCAAGGAGCACGATGATCGCCGGGACCAGGGTGGTTCGCACCACGAAGGTGTCGAGTAGCACCCCGAAGGCCACCGCGAAGCCGATCTGCAGCAGTCCCAGGATGCTGCCGCTCATCATGCTGGCGAAGGTGCCGGCCATGATGATGCCGGCCGAGGTGATGATGCCGCCCGTCCGGGCCAGCGCGCGCTGGGTGCCGCTTCGCGTGCCGCTCACGGCCACTTCCTCCTTGACCCGCCCGATCAGGAAGATGTTGTAGTCCATGCCGAGCGCCACCAGCATCACGAACATGAACATGGGCACCCACCACGTCACCCCGGCGGTATGCATGATGTTGACGAAGAGCAGACGCATCACCCCCAAGGTGCCGCCGTACGAGAGCAGGATGGTGAGGATCAGGTAGATGGGGGCGACCAGGGCCCGGAGCAGGAGCAGAAGTACCACGAAGACACCGCCCAGCACGAAGATGATGGCTTTGGTCATGTCCCTGTTGGAGGCGTCGCGAAGATCGAGAAGCACGGCCGAGTTGCCCTCGACCACCCCGTCGAGTCGGTCGCTGCTCAAGGTCTGGTGGATGCTCTGGACCGCGTCGATAGCGGCAGGACTATAGGGTCCGGTGTCGAGCACCACCTGGAGACGGGCCGCCGTGCCGTCGGTCGAGAGGTAAGCGTCGCGAAGCGCCTTCAGGCCTGCGTTCTGCTTCAGATAGAGCTCCGGAAGAAGGATGGCGTCCGGCTTCGCAGCGAAAAACGCCTGGAGGGTGCCAAGCCCGGTGGACAGAGCGCCGAGCTGAGTGAGCGCCTCCTGTGCGGTCTCATAGCTCTTGGAAGCGTTCGTCGACGCCAGCGACGCCAGCTTCGTCAGTGCGCCGATGGCCTGCACGTAGCCGGCGTTCTGGGTGGCGCCCGGATAGGCGCTCGCGAGCTGCAGTAAGTAGGCGCCGAGGTCGGTGAGCTGGCTGATGGCACTCTGGAGTTGCTGCGCCAGACTTTCCGTGAACTTTGGAAGTCCGGAGGCGGCAGGGCCGCCTTGATTGCTGGGCGCCGCTTCCACGAGCTTCTTCAGCTGGGACGACGCGTCGTCCGCGCCCTTCTTCAGGCTTGTCAGCTGACCAGCTACGTTGAGCGTGCTCTTGTCGGGGAGCGAGCCCATGAAGCTGCGCACTTGGGCGACGTGGGGGAGCCCTGCGAGTTGCTTCTGTAGTTCGTCCGTCTTGACGAGCCCGCCGGGACTGTCGTACCGCGCGGGATCGATCACGACTACCGTGAGCGGCTGCATCTGGCCCGCCCCAAAATGGGCGGCAAGCACGTCGAAGCCCACCCGAGTCTCCTCGCCCTTAGGCAGGTCGGCCAGCAGGTCGAAGTCGCGACCGAGGCCGCTCCCGTAGATGGCGAGCGGCACAAGGACGATCACCGGCACGAAGAAAGCGATCAACGGCCGCTTGACCACACGTCCGGCCCAGCTCCGCCAGACGCCGGTCTCCTTCAGGCGCTGAGCTTTCCGCGGCCAGAAGGCGTGGTGGCCAAGGATGGTGAGGAGCGCGGGGGTCAGGGTCAGTCCGGCGAGCAGGGCGATGAACACGCCGATGGCGATGCTCGGCCCGCTGGTCTTGTATAGGCCTAGCTCGGCAAACGTCATCATGGCCAGGCCCACGATCACGGTTCCGGCGCTCGAGGCGATCGTCTCGCCGACGGCGCGGACCGTCGTCTTGACGGCGGGGGCCGGGGAGTCCGTGCCGGTCATCTCCTCGCGGAAGCGACTGATGAGGAAGAGGCAGTAGTCGGTCCCTGCCCCGAATAGGACCACGATCAGGAAGATGTTCGTGTAGCTCGAGATGGTAAGAGCGTATGCGCCCAGGAAGGCGATGAATCCGCGGGAGATCAGGTAGGCGAGGGCGATCGTGATCAGCGGGATCAAGGGGCTCACCGGCGAGCGGTAGATGAGGAGCAGGATGACTACCACCAGCACGATGGTGATCCAAGTGGTCGACGCCACGCTGTTCTGGGTAGCGTCGTTGTACGCGGCCAGGATGGGGCCGTCGCCGGTCATGTACGTGTGCACGCTCTTCGGCGCGCCCGCCAGGCGCTTCTCGATGGCGCTTATGGCCTGCTTGGTGGCCGGCTCGGTGCCGATGGTGTTGAAGCGCACGAGGACCAGCGCCACCTGCTTGTCTTGGCTGGTGAGGCTGGCCTTGGTCTGCTCGTCACCGAGGGTGGGCGACATCACCTTGTCCACCGCCCTGAGGGAGGACTCCTCGCCGGTCAGCCAGGTGGTGAGCTGGGCCAGGAAGTCCGCCGCCTCGCCTTGGTCGACGCGTTTCCCGCTGCCGGCGTCGACCACCAGCACCGCGCTGGAAGGTGAGACCCGGTCGGGGAAATACTGCTTGACGATCTCATTGGCGTGAATGCTGGGCGCCGCGGACGGAAGGAAAGCCCGCTGGTCGCTCACGGCCACGTCGTTGATGTTGGGTGCGACAAGCGTGAGGACGAGCGCCACCACGACCCAGCCTGCGATGATGAACCACCTGAAGCGGGAGGCGAAGGAACCTAGACGGGCGAACATAACGTCGTCAAACCCGGCTCGAGCTAGACCCGACGGATCTTTTTGCGCCGTTTGTAGGTCTTTGCCAGCTCGAGGAAGATGCCAACGTCGCGATCGAGGTCGCTGTGGGTGCCGTCGAAGTAGAAGACGCGGATGGGGATGTGGTCGTGGTCCTTACTCACCCGCGGGTACACGGCTTCGGTCACGATGCCGTTCATGCAGGTGAAGGGGCTGATGTCGA
>PMIZ01000195.1 GCA_003157225.1 Actinomycetota bacterium
CAAGCACTTCGGCCTCTCCGAGGCCGGCGTACAGACGATCCGCCGCGCGCACGCGGTCCAACCGCTCGCCGCGGTCCAAAGCGAGTACTCATTGTGGTGGAGACGCCCTGAAGAGGAGTTGCTACCTGCGCTCGAGGAGCTGGGAATCGGGTTCGTGCCATTCAGTCCCCTCGGCAAGGGCTTCCTGACTGGGAAGATAGACGAGACTACGACGTTCGACAAGAACGACTTCCGCCAAATCGTCCCCCGCTTCACGTCAGAAGCTCGGAAAGCGAACCGTTCCCTGGTCGATCTGCTTGCCGAGATCGCGGCGCCCAGGGGCGCGACGCCTGCACAGATCGCTCTCGCCTGGCTGCTGGCGCAGAAGCCATGGATCGTCCCCATCCCGGGTACGACCAAACTGCCCCGTTTGGACGAGAACATCGGAGCGGCCACGATCGAGCTCACCTCTGCCGATTTGCGTGAGATCGAGAGCGCCGTGTCGCGGATCGCCATCCAAGGGAACCGCTACCCAGACGAGCTGGAGCAGAGGACCGGCAGGTAGCCGGTCCCGCTCGGACAAACGCCATCCATAAGGAGAACGACCATGCGTGCTGCTGTGTTCATCGAACCCCACCGGATCGAGATCACCGACCGGCCCGACCCCGTGATCGCCAAGCCGACCGATGCCATCGTGCGCGTCGTCCTGGCGAGCGTCTGTGGCTCCGACCTTTGGTTCTACCGTGGACAGACCGCCTATGAGCGAGGCAGAGCGGTCGGTCACGAGTTCATTGGCGTCGTTGAGGAGGTCGGCTCGAAGGTCGGTGCGCTCGCCAGGGGCGACCTCGTCATCGCCCCGTTCGCCTACAGCGACGGCACCTGCCCGCACTGCCTCGCAGGCATCACGACGAGCTGCGTGGCCGGCGGCTTCTGGGCGTACGATGGGATGGACGGCGGCCAGGGCGAGGCCGTGCGCGTGCCGTTCGCCGATGCCACCCTCGTCAAGATCCCCGGCACGGGTCACTCGGACGAGATGATGCACTCGCTGCTGGCGCTCTCCGATGTGATGGGCACCGGTCACCACGCCGCCGTCAGCGCCGGCGTCAAACCCGGCAGCGCGGTCGCCATCGTCGGCGACGGCGCCGTGGGCCTCTGCGCGGTCCTCGCCGCCGCCCGGCGCGGCGCGGCTCGGATTATCGCCCTCAGCCGCAACCCCGATCGCCAGCAGCTGGCCCGCGAGTTCGGCGCCACTGACATCCTCGCCCAACGCGGTGAGGCGGCGAGCGAGGCAGTCCTTGAGCTAACCGATGGGGTCGGTGTGGACGCCGCGGTGGAGTGCGTCGGGACCGGCCAGTCGATGACCACGGCGTTCGCCGTCGCGCGACCCGGCGCGACAGTCGGATACGTCGGCGTGCCCCATGGCGTCGAGGTGCCGCTGAACGCCATGTTCTTCCGCAACATCGGCATGCGCGGCGGTTCAGCCCCGGTACGAACCTACATCCCCGAGCTCATGGTTGACGTACTGGCAGGTCGTATCAATCCCGGGCGCGTCTTCGACTTCGAGACGGACCTGAATGGCATCCAAGACGCCTACGCTGCCATGGACGAACGGCGCGCGATCAAGTCGCTCGTGCGAGTGGGAGCCATCTGAAAATGGCCGTAAGCGAACGAGCGCGAACGAACCACGACGAATTGTTCCCCGGTCATGTCTCGACCCTGAAGGTCACCGACCCCGAGCTCATCGAGTACTTCGACAACTTCGCCTTCGACGAGGTGCTCCGCTACGGCAGCCTCGGCACAAAGACCCGTCTCATGGTGCAGCTGGCGTCGATGATCGCATCCCAAGCCCTGCGTGAGTACCGGGTCACGCTCGGAGCGGCGCTCACCGTGGGCATCACGCCCATCGAAGTCAAGGAGATCGTCTATCAGGCCGTCCCCTACGTGGGCATGGCCAAAGTCTTCGACTTCATCCACGCGACAAACGACGTCCTCGCCGATCGCGGCATCCAGCTGCCGCTCGAAGGGCAGTCGACGACAACACCCGAGACCCGCGAGGAGAAGGGACTCGCAGTCGAGAAGGAGATCGTGGGCGCCGAGGTGGTCGATCACCTCTACGCCTCTGCGTCTGATGACGAGATCCACTTCCAGCACCTTCTCTCCGCCAACTGCTTCGGCGACCACTACACGCGCACCGGCCTCGACCTAAGGACCCGAGAGCTTCTCACGTTCGCCATGCTTGTCTCGCTCGGTGGGTGCGAGCCCCAAGCCAAGGGCCACGTGGCTGCCAACCTCAACGTCGGCAACGACCGCGGGATGCTGCTGAGCGTCATCACGCAGCTGCTGCCGTTCATCGGCTACCCCCGTACTCTGAATGCACTCCGGGTGATCAACGAGGTGACCGCGGCGTGAGTGCGATCCGCTCGCCGCGAGCACCCGGCCACGGTGCCCACCTGGACGTCGGTGACGCCATAGGTGTGCACCCAGAACTCGTGCGGGGCATCCGATCTTGCGTGAGGAGTTCGTAAACTCTCGGCCCATTCGCTAGGGCGGCAGGTTTCGCTAGGATCTAGTTCGCCAACCGTGAGGGGTACACTCACTCCGGTTTGCGTGACTACTCGGTGATACTCGCGGATTTGTGTACCCCTCAGGCTCGCCAACGTGAGGACCGTGTCGCCGTCGACGAGAAGGGCCCGGTGTCGCAGAAAGTGGTCAGTCCCCTCCCGAGGGGCGCACGGGCGTGGCGTCATCCGTTTGCCCAAGTCCCCCTTTGCGGGATAACATGCTCGTTGCTTCCCCCTACCTCGTATTCGGATGGAGTGTTGTGTCCCCAGCCTCCGAGGAAGCCGTCGCCGCTTTCCTGCTGGTGGCGGCTCTTGCTTTCGCGGTCATACGCCCGCGACGATTGCCCGAGGCGGTCATCGCTCTGCCGGCGGCGCTCCTTCTCATTGCCCTGGGGATCCTTCCGTTGCGTGAGGCGGGCGCAGAGTTGGGACGCATCGGCCCGACCATCGGCTTCCTGGCCGCTGTGCTCGTCCTTGCGGAACTCTGTGACCGACACGGACTCTTCCAGGCCGCCGGTCGGATGATGGCGGCCGCGTCTCGGGGCAGACCCAAGAGGCTGCTGGCTTGCGTTTTTGTGGCGGGAGCGGCGGCCACCGCGGTTCTCAGCCTGGACGCCACGGTCGTCCTTCTCACCCCGGTGGTTTTCGCCACCGCGGCGACGTTGCGCCTTCGCTCCAAGCCAGGCGTCTATGCCTCCCTTCACCTGGCCAACTCAGCTTCCCTTCTTCTGCCGGTGTCCAACCTCACCAATCTATTGGCCTTCCGAGCGACCAAGCTGTCGTTCCCTCGGTTTGGGCTCGTCATGGCTCTCCCCTGGCTGGCAGCAATTGGAGTCGAGCGGCTCTTGCTCTCGCGTTTCTTTGCGAGCGATCTTCAGGGGCAAGGAGAGGTGCAAAAGACGGTGGCGGTGGGAGCCGCCTCCACCTACGCGCTCGTGGTTCTCGGCGTCACCCTCGTGGGGTTCATGCTCACCGCTGTCATCCATATCGACCCAGCGATTGTAGCTGCCGCCGGAGCGGTGCTACTCGCCGGGCCAGCACTGGCTCGCCACCGGGTCGGCCTCGGTACCCTTGTGCGGGCGGTGGACATTCCCTTCCTGCTCTTCGTGGCTTCGCTCGCCATCCTGGTGCGGGTCGTGTCGGCGGGCGGGCTGCAGGGGATCATTAGCCCGCTCGTCCCGGGAGGGACATCTCTGTGGTCGCTGCTCGCGGTTGCTGGGCTGGCGGCCGTTTTGGCCAACATCCTCAACAACCTGCCCGCGATCCTCATTCTCCTACCGGCCGCCTCCGCAGCCGGGGTCCCGGCCATCCTTGCCGCCCTCATCGGAGTAAATGTCGGGGCCAACCTGACCTACGTTGGATCGCTTGCCACGCTCCTCTGGCGGCGACTTCTGCGGGAGCGACGGGTCGAGCTCAGTCTAGGCGAATTCCTACGCCTGGGGACCTTGACGGTCCCGGCGACTCTACTCGCCTCTTGTGTAGCTCTCTGGCTCAGTGTCAGGATCATCCGGTGACACCATTGCGCGTCTTGGTCTGGATCGTCGAAGGGACATGGAGGGGCTGCGTGGACGCGGCGACCGAGTTCCTGCCCGCCGAGGCGGAGATCACCCTCATCCATGTCATTCCGGCGGAGGTGCCCGAGGCAGCCGAAGCCGCTGCATTTGGCCTCTGGGGCAGACGGCAGGTTAATCGTGACGCCGGCGAGCGGATGCAGGCTGCCGCCGAAGAGGCGGCCCTGGACCTGCTCACGGCGGCGGAGGCGCAGCTGGGCCGCAAGACCAGCCGAGTTTCACGGCGAGGGCGAGTGGAGCAGGAGATGGTTGCCGCCGCCGAAGGTATCGACCTCTTGGTCGTTGCTCGGGACGGGGACCGCTCGCGCTTGGGTCCCCGGAGTCTCGGCCCGGCGACCCGATTCGTCGTCGATCACGCTCCCTGCGCCGTCCTACTCGTGTGGCCCGAGGAGACCCCGGAGGTGTCGTCGATTCCGCCCTTGCCTGCTCGTCCGCTCTCACCTCCGCGCCCCTGACCTATCCCATCTTAAGAGGTTGCTCCAGCACCCTCATGTCTGGTTGCCCGGGGAAGACGATTGTGTGATGCCTCCGACCGCAGTGAACGCGTTCTTCTCGCGTAGCGCCGCTGCCTGCGCCATGATACCGACTAGCGCGGCCCCAAGGTGGGAAGAACGTCGCCGAAGGAGCGCAGGATTCCACCGGAAGAAGGGGCGACCGACATGAAGGACCTACAACACGGAGAGGCGAAACCTCCGGCCGAGGCCACACAGCCTTCGGTGGGTTGGGGAGGACGCTTCCTAAGATCGAGATGGTTTACCTGGACAAGCTGGGGCGTATCGGCGGTCGCACTCGGCTATGTAGTATCGCGCCTTCGCCTATCCCAACTGCGCACGGATCTTTCCGGCATCATCTGGTGGCTTGTCATCGTGGCGGTTCTCCTTCAGATCCTTCCCCGGGTGCTCGAAACCGTGCGCTGGCAGTACTTACTTCGGCCCCTTCGCCTCCGCTTCCGGGACCTCTTCCAGGCCATCTACGTCGGCACA
>PMIZ01000368.1 GCA_003157225.1 Actinomycetota bacterium
ACGGCTACGCGGGTGAGATCCACCTGTTCGCGGACAACGATGAAGCTCCCTACAACCCGATGCTCGGCCCCTACCTTATCTCGGGTGCGATCCCGCCAGAACGTGCCCTCCCGTTCGGCGACAAGGAAACGTTCTACGGAGGCAACCGCGTCACCGCCCATCTGGGTTCGGTAGTTGCGTCTCTGGACGCCGAGGAGCAGACGCTGGTGACTGCCGGCGGGGTCTCGTACCGGTACGATCGCTGCCTGGTCGCCACGGGGGCCCGGCCATCGCTGCCGTCGGTTCCCGGACTGCGCGAGGCCTTGAAAGGTGAGCCGGACAGCCGCCGCGTCTTCACCCTGCGCTCGCTTGAGGATGCCCTGAGGCTCAAGGACGCGCTCTCCCGCTTGACCATGGGACCGGCCGCGGGGCTCCGGGCAGCGGTGATAGGAGCATCACTCGTGGGCGTCAAGATAGCGGCGCTGTTTCGCGAACTGGGTCTTCGGGTCTGCCTGATCGAGCGCGAGCCACACCTGCTTCCCTTGGCGGCCCACCCCGACTGTGCGCGGATGATGGAGGCGTCGCTCCTGGAGGACGGCTATGACCTCAGGCTCGGCGCTTCACTGTGCAGCGTCGATGCCTCCGGCGAGCAGATCCGGCTGACGTTCGGGCCGCGGCGGGGCGCGGTTGCAGCGGGCGGTGCCGAGGGGGGCAGGGTCGCGCCGGAGGACGAGGCTGTCGACACGACCCGGGCGAACTCCGAGGACTTCGATCTGGTGGTGGTCTGCACGGGCATTCGCCCTTCGCTCGACTTCTTGGTTAAGGGCCAGGTGGAGATCGACGCCGGTATCCTCGTTGACGAGCAGATGCGCTCGAGCATCCCGACCCTCTACGCCGCCGGCGACGTGGCCCAGGGGATGAACCTCATGTCGGGGCGCCATGAGACGATCGCGCTGTGGGCAAGCGCCCGCTACCAGGGGCGCGCCGCGGGGCGAAGCCTCGCCGGCGCTCGGGGTGGTTATCGCGGCAGCATTCCCAGCAGCATTTCTCACGTTGGATGCATGCTTTTTGCCAGCGTAGGCCGTCTCAGTGACTACGATTGTCTGACAACAAGTCGCGATGGGAACTCTCTTGACTTGCGGGTTTGGCGAGACGGACGACTGGTGGGGGTCAACCTCTTGAACTGCTGCCTTTCTGCCGGGGCCATGAAGCAGGCGCTTCAGAAGGCGGCATCCGGAGCAACAATCGGGACGGAGGCCTCGTGGATAAACTTCAGCGGATGATCAAGGGCAAGATCCCGGGTGAAGCCACCGGGATCGAAGTACGCAAGTCCGTCTGCACCATCTGCGACCCGAGCGGCATCTGCGGACTCGACTGCTACGTCAAAGACGGCCGCGTCGTCAAGGTCGAGGGTACCTTGGAGAGCCCCAACAACGCCGGGACCCTCTGTTCGAAGGGAGCGGCGCAGAGGCAGTGGATCTACCACGAAGATCGCCTGCGCGCGCCGCTCAAGCGGATCGGCCCACGAGGCTCGGGCGCGATGGTGCCCATCTCCTGGACCGAAGCCCTCGACACCGTGGTCCAGAACCTCGCGCGGCTGAAAGCGGAGAGCGGTCCCGAATCCGTGGTCTTCTTCTGCGGCTACCCCAAGCAGCCGCGACCGTTCTTGCAGCGGCTGGCCTTCGAATTCGGGTCTCCCAACTACTGCACCGAATCCAGCGCGTGCTTCACCGCCATGGCGATGAGTTGGCGCCTGGACTACGGTCAACTGGCCGGTCCCGACATGGCCAACACCAAGCTGGTGCTCGTATGGGCAAGCAACCCGTTCTACGCGAACACTCCGAACGCCCGCCGAATGATGGATGCGCGCGACCGCGGCGTGAAGTTCATCGTTGTCGACCCCCGGCTCTCTCCCATGGCCGGCATCGCCGACCTGCACCTTCGCTTGCGACCGGGCACCGACGGAGCGCTGGCGCTCGCTATGGCAAACGTCATCATCTCCGAAGAGCTGTACGACAGGCAGTTCGTCGCGGAGTGGACGCTCGGCTTCGACGAATTCCGCGCCTATGCCGCGGAATTCGACCTGGACCGAGTCGAGCGCATCACCGGGGTACCCGCCGAACAGATACAGGAGGCCGCGCGTCTCTACGCCACCACCAAGCCTGCCGCCTTGATGACCAGCTCCACACCGGTGGTTCACCACACCAACGGGGTGCAGAACCAGCGGGCCTGCGCCGCTCTTGCCGGGCTCACCGGCAACTACGACGTTCCTGGTGGGAACGTGCCCCAGACGTTCAGCTGGTTGGAGGTGTCGGGCGCCGGGTTCACCACCCGCGAGCATGAGTTCGCCATGCCCCGGCCCTGGAGCGACATGCCACCTCGCCTAGGGGCGACCCGCTTTCCCGTGTGGACGGAGATGATCGACCAGGGGCAGGCAATGGACCTGCCGAGGCAGATCGCCACGGGCGATCCCTACCCGCTGCGCGGCCTCATGGCGTTCGGCCTCAACCACCGTATGTGGCCTGATTCAAAGGGGTTTCTGGCCGTGGCGGACAAGCTGGACTTCGTCTGCGTCACCGACCTTTTCCTCACAGACACGGCAAGACACGCCGACATCGTCCTTCCGGCCTGCACTTCGGTCGAGCGAAGCGAGCTTCGTTGCTATCCGCAGAAGTACGTCATCCTCACCCAGCCCGCCATCGAACCACTTGGCGAGGCCCGCTCCGACACCGACATCATCATCGGCCTAGTGCAGAAGCTCGGTTTAAGAGACCCACTCCTCAACCCGGCCGACTCGGTCGACGGCCCCGGTCGTGGCTTCCTCAAGAATGGGGCGCCCGACATGGGAGCGGTGTTCGAGGACGCCCTTGACTGGATCCTGGAACCGAGCGGCATGATGGTCTCGGAACTGAAGAAGCACCCGGCAGGGATGCCGGTTCCGAACGCGGCGCCGCCGGCGTTCAAGAGGTACGAGACCAAAGGCTTCCCCACTCCCTCCGGCAAGATGGAGTTCACTTCCAAGGTGCTCGAGAAGCACAGCGATGTCCCTGGTCACGTCGCGCTGCCGGTGTACGCCGAGCCGAAGCTGAGCGGCGTCTCCACTCCCGAGGTCGCGGAGAAGTTCCCGCTCGTGCTCAACACCGGCTCGCGTCTGCCCATGTTCATCCACTCCCGCACCTTCAGACTCCCCTGGCCGCGTAGTCTCCGCCGGCAGGCCACCGCCGATATCAACCCGGCCACTGCTCTCAGGCTGGGCATCGATCAAGGAAACCACATCGAACTCTCGACGCCGCAAGGCTCGATAGAAGTGCTCGCCAACCTCACCGAACTGGCGCATCCGGAGACCGTGCACATGTTCCACGACTACCCGGAGGCCGACGTGAACGCATTGCTCGCGGGCGACTACCTCGACCCGATCTCGGGCTTTCCCGGTTACCGAGCCTCTCTGTGCGCGGTGAAGAACGTGGGCCAGAGCACACCGGCGCCCACGACTCCGAACGCCGGCGGCGGGAAGGAGGCCTCATGAGCCACGCCTTCTACCTGGATGTCGATCGCTGCACCGGCTGCTCCGCCTGCGCGGTCGCCTGCATGGACCAGAACGATCTGGAGATCGGCCCCGAGCCCACCGCCTGGCGCCAGGTGTTCGGCGTCGAGACTGGCGCTGGGTCCACAGCCCGCATCCGCTATGTGTCGCTCGCCTGCATGCATTGCGCCGACGCTCCGTGTCTCATCGCCTGTCCGGCGGGCGCGCTCCGGCGCGACTCGGGCACAGGGGCCGTGGTGGTGGCCTCTGAACTCTGCATCGGTTGCCACAGTTGCTCGATGGCCTGCCCGTTCGGGGTTCCCCGCTTCGGCAAAGACGGCATCATGCAAAAGTGCGATCTTTGCTCCGTCAGGCTAGAGTATGGGCTCGAGCCGGCCTGCGTTCGCGTCTGTCCCACAAAGGCCCTGCGCCAGGGCGATCCGAACGAGCTGGGGCTGGAGACGGAAAGGAAGGCGGCCGAGCGACTGGCGGCGGGTAGCTAGAGTTCGTCAGCCTTTGCGTCAGTGACCAGGCTCGCAGGGTCTACCGCGGGCATCTGACCCCTATTGGCCGGGTTGAGCACGGCCACCACATTGCGCACGTGTTCGCCGTTCACCTGCTCGGTGAGATCCACTACCTTGCCCGGTTCCCGCCCCACGACCAGACGCACCTTCGGCCTGTCAACTGGCGAGCCGGGCACCGGCGGGCGACAGACGACCCCGGCCTCCCGGCCCGTGAGCGCCAGGACGGTCCCAGGCGGATAGATGCCCATGACGTCGATGAAGAGCTTCACCAGGGTTGGATCGAACTGAGTACCCCTGTGCCGCACCAAGTGAGCGACCGCCTCGGCGGGAGTGGGATTGACTTTGCGGTAGACGCGGGCCGTCGTCAGGGCGTCGAAGCAATCGGCAATGGCCACGATACTCCCAAACAGGGTCATCTTGCTCTTGAGTTCCACCGTCGGGTAGCCACTCAGATCGTAGTTGAGGTGATGCTCGAAGGCCACCACCACGGTGCGCATATCGGAGGAGTTCAGCCGCTGGTTGCCGAGTAGCGTGTAGGCGGCGAGCACGGGGTGACGGCGCATCTCCTCCCACTCCTTGGGGTCCAGCGCGCCGGGCTTGTGCAGGACGTCCGGGTCGACGCCCAGCTTGCCTGCGTCGTGGAGAAAGCCGGCCAGGCACAGCTCGCCAAGTCTCGCCTTGTCAAGCCCCAGGCGCTGTCCAAGAAGAGTCGCCAATACCGCGACGTTGGTGGAGTGCAGCACGAGGTAGCGATCGAAGTCCTTCACCGTGGTCAGTGCGAGCAGGGACGTGGGGTCCCGCAGGATCTGGTCCACCACCGCCTGGGTCACGTGCCGTGCCCTCCGGATGGTGCCGGCCTGGAAGCCGCCCGTGCCCTCGCCGAGGTCGGCCCCCAACTGCATCGCCGCGGTGTAGGCAACGATAGGCGTGACCACAGCCGAGTGCCTCCCCTGGCCGGGCACGGTGAAGTCCGCGGTCACGTGCTCCACGCCTCCGTCCCGCAGGGCGTTGGCAAGCTCTCCGGCCTCGACCTGGCCCGCCGCGGCCAGGATCCCCAAGGCGTCCATCAACTCCTGCTGAGTCATGCCGCTATGGAACACAAGTCCACTGATGGACCAGGCCTCGAACTGCTGGACGAGGTAGTTGAAACGACCGTAGGTAGAAACCGTGAATGGCACTCGCGAGTTGTTCACGTAGACCGTGTGGCTGTGTACCCCCACCCGCACGTAACCCTCACCTTCCAGCAGCGGCCCCAGAGCCGAGCCCAAGGCTGAGCAGGTCTCCTGCATCACCGCGTTGCCCGCGGCGTAGTAGGCGGCCGTACGCAGGGCCGAAGCCAGGCTCATGACGAGAGACTGGCGTTCCTTGACGACCGACCCCGCGGACGGCTCGAGGCTCACGCGATCTCTCCCCTCGTGCGAGCGCGCGACTCGGCAAGAGCCCGGGCTGCCGCGCGCCGTATCTGAGCTTCGCCACTCTTGGCCGCTTGCTCCAGGGCCTCGCGGGCCGAGGGTGAACCGACTAGACCCAACGCTTGTATTGCTCCCAGCCGCAGGGGCAGCGGCTTGGTCCCTAACAGCCGGCGTCGCCACAGCTTGTTCAGCATCTCAAGCGTGGCGTCGGCGCCCAAGACCGCGTACGCTGCCAGAAACGCAGCGATCTCCTCGGACGGTCGCGTTTGGAAGTCCCGGGACTCGATCTGTGCCCGCACGGCCCCGACGTGGCTCCGACTGCCGTGACGGCTGAGAGCGTGGGCAGCCAGCACCCGCACCGAGACGTCGGAGTCGGCGAGCGCCCTCGCGAGCAAACCTGCCGACCTCTGACTGTCCGTCGTGTCTAGGCTGCGAATCACCTCTCGTCTTACCCTCGCGTCGGGGTGTTTCAGCAAAGGCTCCAGGTGATCCGGCAGGGCAGGGTCGCCCGACCGTGTGGCCAGACCCACCGCGTTGCGCACGACGTACCAGCGGGAGTCCTCCATCAGCGGCCACAGATGGACCAGAGGCACGCCTCCCTCGCTGTCGAGCAGAACGAGCGCCGTCTTCCGCACCGACTTGTCGCTGCTCTCAGCCAGCATCTCGAGAAGAGTCGGCAGAATCCAGTCGCGCATCTTGCCGAGCAACGCCTCCGCACGGTCGCCCTGCCCCAGCGGGCTCTGACCGACCAGGGCGATCAGCCGAGCCAGCCTGTCGGTGGTGGCAACGTTCCCGAACACCTGCGCCGCAAATTCAGGCGGGCGGCGACCGCCGGCCTCCAAGGCCGCGACGCGGTCCACAACCAGCTCCAAGCCGTCGACGTTCAGTTCGTCGAGATACCTTTCAACGACCAGGGCAAGTGACCCCGCCAGGGTAGCATCGGCCTTGGGGTCTCCGCTCGGTATTCCGCCGATCTCCAGCAGCACCACGCAGAAATCCCCCAGCGTATCCGCAAGTCCCTCCACGGCCCATTCGCTCCGGTCGAGATCCGCCTGCGTGAGTGCGGCGCTCTCCGCGGTCAACGCCTCACCCCTCACGCCGTCGGACTCGCCGGAACCGCCGGACCCGCCGGAATCCCACGCTGCCGAGCCACCGCCGCCGCCCACGCCAGGGCTCAACTCACTCAGACGCCGCACGACCGTCTCCCGAAGGTCGTTGAGAGCCGTGTCCCTCAACTCCTCGCCTCCGGCCCCTAGGAAGGGATCCACGACCTCGTACTCGATGTGCTGCAGATCCTGCTCCCAGAGGGCGGTGAGCAGATCGTACTCGATGGCTGCCAGCTGGTCCGCGTGGGCGACACAATCCACGAAAGCTTCTGTCTCGCGCTCATCGATGCCCGGATGGAGGGTGAGGAAGCGCATGCCGTCGCGAAACAGAAGAAACGCGAGGCTTCCGCGTGGTTCCGCGTGCGTATAGACCCCCTCGTCTTCGAACAGAAGCTCGTCTTCGGTGACGCGCAGCACTATGGGCCCATACTCTTCCAAATGCGGCGTGAGCACCTCGAAGAAGTCGGTGAGGGTGTGACGGGCTGTCGGGTGATCGGAGGGGTAGAGCCGAAGGCCGCGGTAGGCCTGGTGGAGACGACCGCAGATCCTTCGCACCGACTCCCGCTCAGATGCTCTGGTCGAAGCGGAGCTCATGTCGCCCTCCCGCCCGTCGCGCAATCGTCCGAGACCATCTGCAGCAATGCATCGGCAAAGGCGTCCTCCGCTCGGGCATCCGCCTGTCCGGCCTCTTCGGCCTCCTCATCCAGATATATGCGCCGGTAGGCGAGCGCCGCAACCAGAAGGACATACTGCACCCCGATGCTGATGAGTGCCTTCACGGTGTCCTGGTAGAACACCATCAGGTCGACCACTGTCAGACCGACGGCGAGCGCTACGATCGAGGTCGCAAGGCCTTTCCATTCTCGTCGCAGACCGATGAGCGCTCCACTGGCCAAGAGGGCGCAGCCCACCCCGCCTTCGAGTACGGCCCGGACCCCGAACCAGATCTTGTCATGCATTGCCGCGAGCTCTCCCAGGGTCACGAGCGAACGCAGGGTCTCGGTCGCTTCCGACGCGGGAGCCACCGCGAGGAACCCGAGAAGAGCGATGTCGAGGACCGCGTAGACCCCCACGGCAATGAAGGCGAGCATGAGGAAGACCCGCAGTCTCCGCCGAGAAAAGACCCGTCTGGCCCACCTGCGCACCAGCCTCGACCACCTCTGCACCGGCCCCGGCTTTGGCTCGACGATAAGCGGCCGCTCCGCGAGCAGGTAGTCGAGCATGGCAGTGGCGAGCACGCGAATACAGGGGTCTTCGGCCGAGGCCTGAAGGCACTCCAGCCTGTGCTGAAGAACGTTCAGATCATGCCGACTCATCTCGCGGTCGATCACTCCGGGCATCTGCTCCAGCGCCTTGTACATCTCGCCCCGGGTGTCCTCAGCTCGCGGACGTCGGACCTGCAGGTAGACGAGGACGGTCGCCAGGAACAGCCCGTAGATGATGGGGGCCGCCGCGGGGGTGAAGTAGTTGTTGCTCTGGGTGATGAACTTGCCCACCTCGTCGATGAACAGACCCGCCCCGCCTCCCGAGAGCACGGAGCCAACGGTGAGTGCCCAGCGATTCGCGACGACCAGAAGAATGAGCGAACCGGCGAAGAGGCCAAGACCGCCCCACAGCACGTGGGCGATGTGGATTGTATCGTTGCCGATTTGGGCATAACCGGTGAGCTTGAGGACGACGCGGAGGATCACCACCGTCAGCGCGAAGGTCGCCAAGGAGATGAGCACGTAGCGCTCGGAGCCGTAACGCTTGACGGGACGAAGATTGGTGATGCGTTCAAAAGCCATGGAAGGCACCCCCGGACCCACCATACGGGTCCACCGGTGGACCTGTCCATGTTAGCGCACAGAAATGGGCAGCAGCAGCGACAACCGGAGGTGCGAAGTGGAAGGTCAGACACCAACAGGAACGTCACCACAGTATGGTTCACCGCCGGGGTCTGCCACGGCGACCCCCTACCCGTTGACGTTCTCGGTGGACTATCCCGACAGGCCGCTCAACCGCCTCTCGAGCTTCTTCCGTTGTCTGTGGCTCATCCCCATCGGAATCATCGTCGGGTTGCTCACCACCGGTGGGGGCTCGGCGCACGGGACAGGCTATGCGTGGTCATGGGCGGCGGGCGGCATCCTGNNCCCGCTTTGTCGCCCGGTATGAATCCTACGCGTCGCTCCTGCGTGACGAGTACCCGTCCACCGACGAGGAGCAGGCGGTACACCTCGATTTCGCTTACCCGGATGCGAGCCAGTTGAGCCGGGGAATGCCCCTGGTGAAGTGGTTC
>PMIZ01000221.1 GCA_003157225.1 Actinomycetota bacterium
GCCACGCCGAGTTGTCGACGCTGCCACCCTCTGGACCGCCCTCTAGCCCAAGCTGCGCTTCAAGTCTGATATCAACGCGAGCGAGCCTGTCACCAGCACCACTTGGTTGGAGCTGGCCAACCGGTAAGCGCTCACCATCGCCGACCGGGGGTCCGGATCCACAAAGATCTCGGCGTCCTTGTCTATGGTCGAGACGATCTCCGCGAGGTCGTCCGCAGACAAGGAGCGCGGACTGCTGTTCTGAGTGGCGAAGATGATGTCGCAATGCGGAGTCAAGTAGCGAAGCATCTCCTCGGCGTCTTTGTCCCGGAGTATCGAGACCACGGCGATCAACCTTCGCCTCTCCAATATCCCGTCCAGCGAGCGCATAGTCTCGGCCATTCCGGGCGGATTGTGCGACCCATCGAAGATGCAGAGGGGCTGGGCGCTGATGACTTCCAGACGGCCCGGCGCTTTGGTCCGCAAGAGCGCCTCTCGCGTCGCACCAGGGTCTAGCTCCCTACCCAAGAAGAGCTCCGCAGCCGCTACGGCAAGAGCGGCGTTCGCTCGCTGGTAGTTGCCAAGAACGGAAAGCCGCAGATCGGTGTAGCACCCACGAAGGCCGAAGACGTCGAACGATTCGCCGCGAGGCTCGGCCAGGATGACGAAGTCATCGCCCAGAAGGCGCAACTCGGCATCACGCGCCGCGCAGATCTCCCGTAGCTCGGCAGTGACATCAGGATTGAGCACCCCTGCCACCACGTGGCCCTTCTCCGGGATGACCGCGGCCTTCTCCCGCAGGATCGCCGAAAGAGTGTCTCCCAGCAGCTCGGTGTGTTCCATGCCGATAGTTGTGACCACCTGGACGTCAGAGTGAATCACCGCTGTGGCGTCGAGCCTTCCGCCGAGTCCCGCCTCGATGACGGCCACGTCGCACTGCTGCTCTTTGAAATGCAGCAAGGCGGCGGCGGTCAGAACCTCGAATTGCGTGAGGGTGTCCCCCGGCGCAAGCTCTGCTTCCACCTTCTCCGCCACCGAGCGCACGCGCTCGACGAGGGCGCAGAAATCGCCGTCGCTCATGGGGAGCGAGTCGACCATCTGCCGCTCCGCGAGGCTGATGAGATGCGGCGACACGTACGACCCCACCCGCAGCCCATGCGTCTCGAGCAAAGCGGAGATGAAGCGGGTGGTGGAGGTCTTGCCGTTGGTGCCGACCACGTGGATGGTGCGGTAGGCGTCCTCTGGGTCGCCCAGGGCGTGCACGAGCTTGGTCACTCTCTCCAGGCCGAGCCTGGTCCCGAATCTCTCCAGGCCTTGGATGTACGCCCAAACTTCTTGGGGATCGCACGTGTGAGAGCTCATGAGCGCGGATCTCCCTCAAGCGGGAGCTCCTCACCGATCCTTTCCTCGTACTGGCGCCGCGTCTCTTCGAGGACGGCGGTCGCGCGGGCTAGGCGGTCGCGCTCTTCGGCGATGACATTCTCGGGCGCCTTGGCCACGAAGCCGACATTGCCGAGTTTCGCTTGCGCCTTCGCCGCTTCCGCCGCCGCCTTCTTGGCCTTGGTAAGCAGCCGCTCGCGCTCGCGCGAGACGTCCACCAGACCGCTCAGATCCAATAGAGCCATGACGCCGGGCCCCTCGATGGAGGCGAACCGGCCTTCGGGTCTGCCTTGCCCAGCGATGCCGCTAGCGGCAAGCTCGCAGCCGGAGAGCTGACGGAATGCCTGTGGCTGCTGGGCAATGGCGGCCGCGGCCCCGGGCTCGAGCTCGAAGACGTGCGCTTTGCCGACGATGTCGCGAGCCAGACCCAACTCTTCTCTAGCGGAGCGAAGCCCACCTACCACCGCCATGAAGGCGTCCATGGCCTCCTCTGCCGCCGGGTCGTGCCAGGAGGCCGGCGCCTCGGGATAGCGGGCGTCCAACAGAGTCGCCGGGCGTTGCCCGCTCAGAACCTGCGGTAGGTTGCGGTAGATCTCCTCGCTCACGAACGGCATCAAAGGGTGGAGCATCGCCATCACATGTTCCAGCAGGACCAGCAGGTTGCCGCTCACCGCGAGGCGTTCGGCCTCGTCCTCGCTGTAGAGGCGGGTCTTGGCCACTTCGAGGTACCAGTCGCACAGCTCGTTCCAGATGAACCGGTAGAGCAATCGGGCGGCGTCGTCGAACTCGTAGGCTTCGTATGTGCCGGCAAGCTCCCGCTCCACCGTCGCGAGCCGACTGAAGATCCAGCGGTCCGCGGGTGTGGTCAGTTCCACGCCGGCCTCGGCCTGGGGATGGGCCCCCTGGAGCACCAATCGAGAAGCATTCCAGATCTTGTTCGCGAAATTCCTGCCCATCTCGATGCGTTCCGCGCTGAAGCGCACGTCCTGCACGGAGCTCATGTATGCCAGCCCGAAACGGGTAGCGTCCGCCCCATACTCCTGGATGAGCTCGAGCGGGTCCACGCCGGTACCCAGGCTCTTGCTCATGCGCCGGCCGTCGGTGGCAAGCACGGTAGGATGGATGATGACGTCGCGGAACGGCACGTCGCCAACGAACTCGAACCCCATCATGATCATCCGCGCCACCCA
>PMIZ01000362.1 GCA_003157225.1 Actinomycetota bacterium
CTCACCATTGAAGTGGAGCCAGAAGTACTCCGACAGCCACGACCCCCCTTGGGGGGTCTGCAGATCGGCGGCGAGTTCAGCGATCGTATGCGGTGAGGGGCCGTCCCAGCCTGAAGGCGCCTTGTGCACCGTCACGACGGCGTTCACCGGAGCGTTGCCGGTAAAGACGTCCTTGGACGGGTCGAAGATGTACGTGTCCCCGGTCACGGCGTCGCCGTTTGAAGCGGCCAGCTTGACCGCGTCAGCACCGGTGAACAGCTGCGCTGGATCATACGTGACAGCGACCAGATTGCCTGTGGTTTCACATTTCACGAGATGCGCGAGTCGCACGGGATTCGCCGCGGATGTCTGCGCGGTGGCGGACTGAGCGGCCGCCGGGGAGGTCCCAGGCTGTCCCGACTGGGCCGCCGAGTACTGGCTGACGGCGGTCTTCACGTTGCGCTCGAGACCGTCGAGACGAGCGGAGACCGTATCGAGGCGTGACTGCGTCCAGTAGAGCGTGAACCCGCACAGGCCTACCACGGCGACCACCACGACGAGCGGCCACGCCAAGCGGACGGTCGACTTGCCTTTGGACCGACTATGCCGAGCCCGGTACGCCCTCATCGCCTTCCCCTGGGCTCGCCGCGCTCCCGGCGGTCGCCCTCAGGCTGCGTCGGCTGTGTCGGGCACGACGGGCCGATCGGCGACTAAGCAGGGCGAGAACACCGCTCACAATCGCGAGACACGCTACTATGGCGCCGAAATAGGACCAGGGAGCGGAGCGTTCGAAGAACCCCGCGAATGCGTACCATCCGGCTGACAGCCACCATCCCTGGGCGACGCGGATAGTGAGCATCGGCCCTATGCCCACGCTCATGTTTACGTTGGACCCCCCAGTACCGACGATGCTACCGGCTAGAAGCGCCTGGTAGGTGCCAGGACGCGCACCGGACGGGACGAACACGGTCACGGTGACCTTCGTGACGGCGCCTGGGTCGAGACTGAATGTTCGTGGGCTGAAATCGACCCATGAGGAGTCGACCGCGTCGGCCTTGCCGACGGCGACAACGGCCATCTCGTAGCTGGCCTGCTTCGTCCCCTTGTTGTAGATGCCGAACACCGGCAGCTTGACCGTCTGGCCGGGGTGGATAGCCTGGTCCACCGTGATGCTCTTCGCATCGCTTCCGATGGCGTAGTCGCTTGCCGAAGCCGTCGAGCCCGCCAGCAGCAGGAGCGCTGCTGCTATCGTCACCAACCTGGCGAGACGTTTCGTTACGTGCGACGCCGATCTTCGGGATGCCCTATTACCGCTCGTTGACCGCTCTCCTCTCACAGACGCGCCTCGCGAACACGCACGAGAAAAGGCCGGCGGGCTGTCCCGCCGGCCTTCAGCTAAGCCCATGCTGCATCAGATTCTCGACTTGGGACGAAAGACCTTCAGCGAGAGGCTACGACGCGGGTACCGCGTATGCGGTCCCCGTCCATGTGTACTGACCCGGATAGGTGATACCGCTGCCCATATACAGGGTCGAGTACAGCGTCATCGAGTTGCCGGGGTCGATGCTCCCGAAGCTGGTCGCGTACTGATCGCTGACCGACATTTCCGGGCCGTATTGCGGAGTGAGAGTCCAGCGAACCTGGTCTTGACCCGGATAGTCCGAAAACGCCAGCGAGTACATGTTCATGTAGGTGGGCGGATTGTCTGCGCTTACGTACACGTAGAACGACCTCGTCCCACCGTTGTAGATGGATAGCGGACTCTGGCTCGAGACCGACTGATTCGCCTGGTATGTGGCGAAATCAAGGCTGCCCATGAGCGAGATCTGGTAGGTACCAGCGTCCGCGGCCTCCAACGTCGCCGTGAAGCCCTGGCTCGTCACGTAGTTCGTCGACGGGGGCGCGCTGGCCATCGCCGGTGCGGCCATCGTGAGCACGATGACCAAAGCCAGGAGTGAAAGCAAGACTTTTCGGTGCATAGAACCCCTCCTCGTAACAGGTTGGCCGGGGCGGACGCACTCCCGGCGGAACGTCGCGTGCCAGCTCTCTCGGATCGGGGGTGCATCTCTCTCTCCGGGAGGCCGTTGCCGCACGCGCAGCTCCAAGACAGCACAAAGCGCCGGATGGCGCTGGGGGTGAATATCGGCAGCGGGCCGATACGCCTTGAGATTGTTCCTTTGGAAGTCCTACGACGGGCACGCGGAGCCCCTCGCCGTCGCTAGGCGAAAAGGGTGTTGAACGCCTCCGACAGCGTGGGATGCGTGAATACCGCCTCGCGTAGGGTGGAAGCTGTCACGCCGCCGATCATGGCTATCTGGATCATGGCCATCAGCTCTCCGCCCTCGGCGCCCAGGATCGCACAGCCGAGAATGCGGTCGGTCTGGTTGTCGACCACCGCCTTCATCAGACCTCGGGGCTCGCCCGTCTCCACGGCGCGGGATATCCAGGCCATTGGAATCTTGAACACGCGGACGTCGAGCCCTTTCGCCCGGGCTTCGTCCTCGCCAAGCCCGACGCGCCCCAGTTGCGGGTCGGTGAACACGGTATATGGAACCAACCTCCCGGAGATGCCGGCGGACCCACCTTGGAGAAGGTTGGTGCGCAAGATGCGGAAGTCGTCGTAGGAGATGTGAGTGAAAGCTGGGCCGCCCTTGACATCTCCCAGGGCCCAGATGCCCGGGACCGCCGTCTCGAGCCGGTCGTTGACCGGGATGGCACCAAGCTCGTCCACG
>PMIZ01000503.1 GCA_003157225.1 Actinomycetota bacterium
CGCCTACAAGAAACGCGTCTACTCTCCCAACCGGATCCTCTACCCGCTCATTAGGGAAGACTGGGATCCCAACGGCGAGCGCAACGTCGAGAATCGGGGCAAGAGCAAGTACCGCCGCATCTCCTGGAACGAGGCCACCGACCTCATCGCGAGCGAGATCAAGCGGGTGCGCTCGACCTACGGCCCCTACGCGGTGCTCTGCCACGGCGACGGCCACGGCGAGACCAAGNNTGGGAGGGCTGGTACTGGGGCGCCGAGCATGTGTGGGGTGAGGGCGCCCAAGGTCATAGCACCGACGCCGACAACGTCCTCTATGACATCACTCAACACAGCCAGATGCTGATCGCGATCGGCTGCGACCTCGAAACCACGCCGTGGGGCTTCGGCGGTCAGTTCCCGACCAACGTCTGCTACTTCTGGAACGACATCGGCATCAAGCAGATCTCCATTGCCCCCGACCTCAACTACTATGCCGGCGTGCATGCCGACAAGTGGATTCCCATCCTGCCGAACACCGACGCCGCGCTGCACCTGGCCGTCGCCTACGTCTGGATCAAGGAAGGCACCTACGACAAGGACTACGTGGACACCCACGTCGTCGGCTTCGAGCCCTTTCGCGCCTACGTCATGGGTGAGGAGGACGGGGTGCCCAAGACTCCCGCCTGGGCCGCCGAGAAGACCGGCGTCTCCGAATGGACCATCAAGGCTCTGGCTCGACAGTGGGCGAAGCAGGTCACCTCGACGCTGCACTACTACGGGGGCTCCTACATCCGCGGCCCGTACAGCCACGAGCCGGCGCGTCTCGAGGTCTGCCTCGTGGCCATGCAAGGCATGGGCAAACCGGGCGTGCACGTCTACAACAAGATGGCCGACGGGCTCACGCAGCTCGATATGCCCCGTCCGGAGATACTGCTCAAGCTCGATGTCATCCGTAGCCAGGTGTGGAGCGGCCGCCCGCTGCTCAACGTCACGAAGCAGCTCATCCCCAAGACCCAGCTACATCAGGCCATTCTGGATGGCACCTGTACTTCCTGGGGGAACACCTCGCTCTATGCCCACGTCGAGGATCAGTTCAAGAAGTACACCTATCCCATCCCCAAGGAAGAGGGGGGGAGTGAGGTCCACATGATGTGGATGGACAACCCCTGCCGTAGCACCTGCTGGAACAACAGCATGGAGTCCATCCAGGCCTTCCGCAGCCCCAAGCTGGAATGCATCGTGGTCCAGCACCCCTGGCTGGAGAACGACACCATCTACGCCGACATCATCCTGCCGATCAACACCAAGCTTGAAGAGCGCGACTTCGCGCAGATTTCGAGCGCGTCCCCGATGAACGGCATAGCCATCGAAGAGAAGGCCATCGAGCCCCTGGGCGAATCCCTCTCCGACTACGAAGCGGCCGGCGAAGTGGCCAAGAAGCTGGGCCTCTACGACGCCTACACCGACAAGTTGACGGTGGACGAGAAGATCAAGTGGGGCTACGAGGTCTCCGGGTGCGCCGACGCCGTGAGCTGGGAGGACCTGAAAGAGAAAGGCTACTACTACATCCGCACCGAGGACGACTGGGAGAAGTACCCCGCCGGTATGCGTCTCTTCTATGAAGACCCCGAGGCCCACCCGCTGAAGACGCCCACCGGCAAGCTCGAGTTCTTCTCGCAGCGCTTGGCCGATCACTTCCCTAACGACAAGGAGCGCCCACCCTATCCCAAGTGGATCGAGAAGGGTCCCAGCCACGACGAGCGCGTGTCCAGCGAGCGGGCTAGGAAGTATCCGCTACTGCTCGTGAGCAACCACCCACGCTGGCGCACGCACGCCGAGAACGACGACATCACCTGGACTCGGGAGATCCGCACCTGCAAGGTGAAGGGCCACGACGGCTACATGTACGAGCCTGTCTGGATCAACCCCGTCGACGCCGCGGCTCGCGGTATCAAGGATGGCGACATCGTCAAGCTCATCAACGAGCGGGGCACCGTGCTGGGCGGCGCCATCGTATGGGAGCGCGTCATGTCGGGCGTCACCTACCAGGACCATGGCGCCCGGGCCGACATGATCAGCACCGAGCCGGGTGACTCCATCGACCGCGGCGGCGCGAACAACCTCATCTCGCCGGCCAACGGCACCTCGCAGAACTGCTGGGGCATGGCCACGAGCGGCTACCTGGTCGACGTGCAGAAAGTTACCGCCGCCGAGATGGAGGGGTGGCGGGAGAGGTTCCCGCAGGCGTTCGAGCGCGACTATGCGCCGGCTGCCGGTCTCCGTTACATGACCTGGATCAAAGGAGAGGAGTAGCCGTGGGCAAAGACACGACACGGAGTCAAGCCACGCCGACAGGGCGCGATGGACAAGCGCGAGGCAAGGACGCAGAGAGCACGCGTAGCAGCGCTACGGGTGCGACCGAGGACGAGGCATCACGCCGTCCAGGGCACACTCGGCGGCCACGGCTTGATTTCGCGTCGGGTCCTACGAGAGTCTTCATCGTCGACGTCGCCCGCTGCAACGGCTGCTACTGCTGCCAGATCGCCTGCAAAGACGAGCATGTGGGCAACGACTGGTCGCCCTACGCCAAGCCGCAGCCCGACACCGGCCAGTTCTGGCTGAAGCTGAACGAGTACACCCGCGGCACCGTGCCCAAGGTCAAGCTGCACTACGTGCCGGTGCCGTGCCAACACTGCGCCAAAGCGACCTGCCTCGCGGCCTGCCCCGTGGAGGGCGCTATCTACAGGCGCGAGGACGGCCTCGTGGTGGTCGACCCGCAGAAGTGCACCGGCTGCCGGGAGTGCCTGCTCTCCTGCCCGTACGACGCCATCTTCTTCAACGAGGATCTCAACATCGTCCAGAAGTGCACGGGCTGCGCGCATCTGCTGGACAACGGCTGGACGGTGCCTCGGTGCGTGGACATCTGCCCCACCCAAGCGATCAAGTTCGGCGACGAGTCCGAGTTTGCCGCGGAGATCGCCAAGGCGACCCTGCTCGGTCCGGCCGACGAGAACGGACCGCGGGTTTACTACCTCAACGTGCCCAAGCGTTTCATCGGCGGGCTGGTCTACGACCCGGCCGAGAAAGAGATCGTCGAGGGCGCGCGCTGTACTCTGGTCGACGCCGAGACAGGCGCGAAGCTTCTCGCGCAGACCGATGGCTTCGGCGACTTCTGGTTCAAGGATCTCAAGGAAGGTCTGTTCTCTCTCACCATCGAGGCCGAGGGTTTCGTCCCGACGACGTTCGCGCCACTGGACACGACTGACGACGTCAACCTGGGCGAGATAGCCCTGAGCCGCTGACCGGCGGGACGACCGAGGGCCAGAGAGCATGAGCCGATCACACGACACACAGCGGTGGGTGACACTGGTCTTCTGCCTTCTCGCCAGCCCATGTGCCGGCTTCGGCTACGCGTGGAGCGTCCTCTTGAAACCCATGGCGGCGCAGTTCGATTGGAGCGCCTCCGCTGTCTCCCTTTCGTTCACGGTGCTGATCGTGTTTGCGGCCAGCACGTCGATCTTCGTCGGCAAGGCGCTATGGGGGGTTCCTCGCCCTGATGGGCCCGGTCACCGCGGAGACCTTCGGCAACAAGAACCTGGGTATCAATTTCGGGATCATGTTCCTGACCGTCGCCGTCGCGGCCTCTGCCGGCCCTCGCTTGGCGGCGGCTGTCCATGAGGCCAACGGCGGCGACTACGGCTGGGCGTTCATCATCGCGGCCATCATCAGCGTGGCCGGATTGCTCCTGGTTGGCGTCTATGTGCTGCTCGCAAGGCGTAGGGCGCCGGCGAGAGCAGAGGTGCGCACGCGTCTTAGCAGGCATGTCGAGGAGGTGGAGGCGTCAGAGGCGTGAGGGAATGCCAGACACCTTATGCCGGCGGCGAATACTGCCGATGTAGGTGAATAGATCCTATGCAATGAGACTCGAGTGGAGATACTGGCCATGAGGTCGCCGCGAGCGAAAGAAGGCGAGGGGGGGTTCACCCTCATCGAGCTCCTCGTGGTGATCATCATCATCGCCATCCTAGCGGCGATCGCCATCCCGACCTTCCTCGGCCATCGACAGAAGGCCCAAGACGCTGCGTGCAAGTCACTGGTCCGTAACGCAGCGAGCGCAATCGAAACCGGGTTTGTCGATGCCCGCTCCTTTGTTTCGACCGTTGTAGGCATGCGAGCGGCCGACCTGAAACTACTCGAGCCCTCCATGACCTTTGTCGTGCTGGGCGCGGCGGCGACGGCTCCCACGGCCAGCACGTCCAATCGGACCGTTAACTACACAGGCACGGCCACCACGTACAGCATCGGTTCCGTCTCGGCCTCAGGAAAGAAGTTTGGCATGGTCATGAACAAAGCCACCACGGGCACGGGCGGCGTCACCTTCTACATCGGCGGCGCAGTCAAGAAGTGGTAGGTGCAGAGGACGCAAGAACCCACAAAGAAAGTGGCCTAAAGCCAGTCGCGTGGCGTGGCTTCCCCCACCTAGCCGGAGAAAGCGGTGCTATCTTGGATGGTCACCGGGTGCGATGCCGGAACGCTCTGGTCTAGGTGAAGGGTCTGAAGGGACGGTTCTAGTGCCGTCCGTGTGAGGAGTCGATCAAGTGCGCCCCAGACTGCGGATGCTTCTCGCCACGTTCTCGTGGGTGTTCTTGGTGGTTGCGGCTACATGCCTGCTCGCTGGCTGCTCGTCTTCCGAGACGGCTTTGACCACTTCCACCTCTGCCAGGTCTAGCTCCACAAGCCTCCCTCAGGTGCTCCCGAAGATAGGGCAGATACTGTTCGATGGAGACTCGCTCACGGCTGGGTCCGGCGCCACCGATCCTTACCCGAGCCAGGTGATGCGCAGTCTACCCGGGGCGATCAAGTGGAGGAACCTCGGCAAAGGAGGGCGTCGAGTCGGAGACATGCTGAAAACTGCCGACGCCCAGGTGGACCCGCTCTTTGACCCTCGGCTAGGTAGGAACGTGGTCGTCATTTGGGGGGGGAGTAACGACCTGGCCCTCATGGATCACGAGCCGAGCGTTGTCTATCAGAATGTCCGGAGCTACTGCATAGAACGAGAGCGCCGCGGGTTTGCGGTTCTCGTCCTCACCCTTCTCCCTCGGTCGGATCGCTTCGGCAAAGGCTTCGAAGTCCGGCGGCAGGCAGTCAACCGAATGCTAAGAGCCCACTGGCCCGAGTTTGCCAATGGTTTGGTTGATGTGGCTGCCGATCCGCGCATCGGACCGGCGGGTGCCGAGCGTGACCACGACTACTACGTTCCCGGGCATGTTCACCTGAACAACCGAGGCCTTGCAGTCGTCGCTGGCCACGTCGTCGCCGGTCTTCTGCGACTCACGAGCCAGTAGCGCCGCCGAACCCGCTGACGGCGTGCGTGGGCTCATCTCAGAGGCTGGAGCCTCGAGGAAGCCCGGGCGGTTCACTACCGCGGAAGCATGTAGGCCTGGGCCAACAACTGCGCACGCACTTGGGGATAGGGAACTTGAGCTGGAGCGACCCCGGACCTATGAGCGACGGCGATGATGGCCCCTGCCGCACCCCCCAAGTTGGCCCGGGTGGGCTCTGTCCTCACCGCCGAGCTATAGGCGCGGAAATCAGTCGATACGGCAGTAGAGACCAGCAGCCAAGGATGCCCTGTTGGCATAAGCGCCCCCATCGGCACATAAACAAAGCGGGCAGTATCTATCTGACTGGGATAGAAGGCGTCGTGGCGATCATATTGGGCATAGCAGCCCATGGCCACGGTGTCCGATCGGGTGCCGTTCAGGATGTCGCTTTCCGTGTACGTGGCAAGTCCGTGGATGCGTGGCCCTTCTCGAACATAGAGGGTTTGCGGCAGGTCGGCGACACCAACGGCCGGATAGCCATGCTCCTGTAGGTAGCGGACTTTGTTGATGGTGCTAGTCAGGACTTTTCGGAATATGGCTGCTCGAGAAGCAGGGTTGAAGATCCACTGAAAGGGAAAGCCAACATCGCCATAGTCGGTCCAGGTCTGGTTGAGTTCGCGCTCGCCCTCGGGTAGCTTGGCGATGGTCAGCGACCACTCGGCCCCAAAGGCGGCAACGTCCTTCTGGCTAGGCGGCACAAGAGAACGATAAGTAGCGGGGTCATACTCCGGGCTCTTGAGGTCGGCGACGAGGGGAGCATTTCCCTGTGGGTAGACCTTGAGGGTGAGGAGCGCCGAGAAGCGCTGCGGGGCGGTGACGAAGCCGTTGGCCCGCCCGGGGAAAGACGGGGTTGGTCCCTTGCTGTCGTTGTAGAGGTCCTCGGTTCGACCGATGCGGTAGCTGGCCCCCAGCAGGCGGGCCAGGTCAGCCTCCACGCTTGCATCGACCAAATAGGTGGTGTTGAAGCGGACCAATCCCGATCCCGCCACGTTTGCCTCGACCCAGCGCTCGGTGCCGGAATCGCTGGCGGCGACCAGGCTGCCCGAGATGAATTGGACGTTCTCGGCCTCTGGTCCTCGCACGTAGGACCAGAGGAACTGACTGGCCACTTGGGGCTGATAGGCAAGACGGCCGGAGGGTGTGAAGGGGTCCTGGTCGCGCTGCCGGTAGTAGCCAAGCACCGACGTGCGCCACTCCGCGTACATGCCTCCCGCTGTCTCGTCAATGCTGCGCGCGTCCTCGACGCACAGCCCTTGGACGAGCGGGCTCTCCAGGAAGTCTCCCGGGGAGATGAGTGCCACCCGTAGGTCGGGGGAGGCCTTCGCGATCTCGCGCACTGCCGCGATCCCCGAGGTCTGCGTGCCGTAGACAACGACATCGACTTGCATTGTAGAGACTGCTCCCGGGAGCGAAGACGAGGTAGTCGCCCTTGGTTGGGTGGTGCTCGAGGAGGGCTCGGCCTGGGTGGTGCTTGGCGGCTCGGGGGCTGAGTGCGAGCAGCCCCAAGCTCCTATGGCTACGAAGACCATCGCACAGGTGATGAATGTGCGCGGGGACAGCCTGCGCCGGGGTGCCCGCACGCAAGCCCGTCGCTTTTCCGCGGTCCGGTCGCTGATGCTCAGCGGACTGCGAGAGCGACCGGAAGACCGAAGCCGTACGATTGTCTTCATCTTCATGCGTTTGCCATGATAGCCCGGCGCGGGGGGTGCCGGCAGCGCGACGACCAGAGCATGGTGCGAGAGCCGGTGCTGGCGGTAGCATTGAGGGCGCGCCGGCGCACGTAACGAAGGTGAGAAACTCCCTCCCCCTCAGCTCCGATCCAGAAGCCTCTGGCGTCCATCAAGAATGAGGTTGAGCTCGAATTCGAAGTTGGCGCTTTCATCGTGGCCGGAGTTCATCGCATACTCGACGACCATCTCCCTGAGGTAGGGTACTCATCGGCGGGTATCGCGCGGAGGAAGGCCTCCACCATCTCCTCGGGCTTGACGTTGCCTCCGGCAGAGATGTTGAGTTGCTGTCGACCGAAGCCGTAGAGGTAGCTGTCGAGGAGCGAAAACGCGCGGGCGGCCATTTCGAGTGTGAACCCGGCTCGCCGGAGTGTCCCCACCACCCAGTCGAAGTAGCGTAGCCTCGCAGGTCCGCCGCTCTCTCGTGAATCGATCAGAGCGCTCGCCCACGGGTGACGAGAGAAGACTGACTGGGCCGAGATTGCCCTCGCGCGCATGCCCCCTTTCCAAGCGATTGCGTCCGAAGGAGTGATGAAGGCGATGAGAGGCGCCGCTTCCCCGGGTCCGAAGCGGCGCTGAACCGCCCGGTTACATTTCGGGGAGAAGCAACTGGCTGAGCTGCCTTATCATGGGTAAGATCATGTCTCGCGCCGGTGCCACCCGCGCGCTCGCGAAAACCACATGGAGGTTGATGCCAGTGCCCGTCTTCGACCCTGAAATAGTCCACCAGTGTTCCATGGAGTGCCTCGGGCTGCCCAGGCCGGAGATGTTTGACGTTTTCGCTCGGTCACTGGCCAAGCACTACCCCCGGATACTGGACTTCAGCCAGCCCTGGATATACAGCATCGCCGGCGGGGCGATGATACAGATGAAGCTGTACTACGCCTCCATGACCGAGTACATCATGATATGGGGCACACCAATAGGGTCGGAGGGACATTCCGGGCGACATTGCACCGGCTTCTGGGACACGGTCATCGACGGCGAGATGTGGTACTACGGCGAGGGCGAGTTTGAGAAGAAGGTTTACACACCCGGCGATCGCGTTTACGTAGGGCCCGGCCAGGCGCGCGCCATGAACTTCACCAACGGCGTATGGGCGGTGGAGTACGCCAGGGGCTTCGTTCCGCTGAGCATGCCTTTCGGCATCGCCGAGGAGATACTCGTCTGCCAGGACTTCTTGACGGCGACCCAGACCGTCAGTCTCTACACCGACCTCGTCGCGCAGGCATACGGGCACAAATATGCCCGCCTCCAGCCGCTCACCGTTCCGATAAGCCGGCTCGCCTACAGAGTCACCAGGATGCTGATGCCCTCGCCGGAGGTCAGCGAAATACCGCGGAAGAACATCCACTGGTTCCAGAGGAAAACCTAAGAGAGCACCGGGGAGTTCGTCGCTCGGTACCCGGACGGTGGAATGGATCAGCAACGACGTGCCTGGCGGGCGGCCGCTCGTGCTGTTGGTCGAGCGCGTGTGGTACAAATGGACGGCTCCACCCGCGGGTGGCACCCCCTCCGGAGGTCTGCCCCAAGTAGCGACCGCGTCGACCACGCCCGATCCCGGACCAACGGCTCAGGGTTTGTCTCACCTTGCCGCGCCAACTGCGGTCGTGCGCATCGCCACCGGCCCGCTGCCACAGGAGGGACAGTGGGAGGTCGTAGGCCGTCTTGCTGGCGGGCTCCCGGCCATCAGGGTCACCTATCTTCGCCCCGACAACGTGCACACGAGCTTGGTCACCGGCGTCATGTGGTTGGACATGAAGCTCTTGAAGGCCACACTCGTCCCGGGCATCCAGCTGCCCACGAAAGGCGCCTCGTGGCCTGGACTGCATTTCTCCATCCCGGCAAGTGCGCGAGCGGACCTCGCTGCCACCTTCAACTCGGGCTTTCTGCTTCGCGATTCGGACGGCGGCTGGTACGGCGACGGGCGGATGGCAGTGCCGTTGGTCGACGGACAGGCGTCGCTTGTCATCTACACCGACGGCACCGCAACGGTTGCCGACTGGGGTCGCGACGCCAGCATGAGCGCCAACGTGGCAGCGGCGCGGCAGAATCTGAAACTGATCGTAGACGGGGGCAGAGTCACCCCTCTAGTGGCAGCGGACAACTACCTGATCTGGGACAAGACGCTGGGCAATACGGTCTTGGAGTGGCGGTCCGGAGTAGGAGTCACACAAGACGGCGCGCTGGTGTACGCCGCAGGAAACGGACTCTCGGTCGAGTCTTTGGCTGATGTGCTTCAGCGAGCCGGGGCTGCATGCGCCATGGAGTTGGACATCAATTCGCGCTGGACATCGGCCAACTACAATCAGCTAGCCGCCGGAAGCTCCACGGTGGTCTCACCAACGAAGCTGGTCCCCGACATGTCCCGTTCTGTCACGCGATTCCTGGTGCCGGACGAACGGAATTTCGTCGCCGTGTTCATCCGGTCCGAACTTCTGCCTGCGACATAGCCACGAAGGGGTGCCGCTCGCCGGCGACAGGGGGTATGCTTCACAAGAAGCCTACTGAACTCTAGGCTGTCACTGACGTTCTCATCCACTCAACCGGGGGGCTCCGTGCCAATGGCGAGCGGGCAAGAGGCGGGACGAGGTCTAGTTGATCATGAAACCTGAGCGACCCCCGTTGCCCCCATACCTCACCCCGAGCGACCGGAATCGCCGCCAGCGACAGAAACGAGCGGGAAGGCGTCGTTCGGCTTTAGCCGCGTTCCTCATCATCGTGATTGCCGCCGTGGTGGTATTGGTGGTCATGTTGCCGGGGGGCAAGAACGCGTCCAGCCCGACCACGAACTCCACCACAACCTCGACGAGCCAGGCGCCCTCTGCTTCGACCACAACGACCAGCTTGGGGGCTGCCACGGTTACCTCGGCGGCAATCGTGCCTGCGAACTCCTCGACCTACAGCGCCAAACTCACTGGGGAGAACGAGTCTCCCGTTGTTTCCACCTCGGCAAGCGGCACCCTGACCCTCACGTTGGCTGCCGACAAGTCCTCCGTGAACTACGTTCTCGAAGTCAGCAAGATCACGAAACTGACCGTCGCCCGCCTGCATCAGGGCAAGGCCGGAGACAGCGGGGCCACGATTCTTACTCTCTACGGCGGTCCCACAAAGAGCGGAGTCTTCAGCGGAACTCTCGCTCGAGGCTCCTTCGCCGCGGCCGACCTTGTCGGCTCCCTCAAGGGCGGGACCATCGCTGACCTCGTGGCCTTAATCGAGGCAGGCTCTCTATACCTGAACGTGGGAACGAGCGCCCATCCGTTTGGCGAGATTCGTGGCCAGCTCAAGTAGCACGCCAGCGGTTACAAGAAGAGTTCTCCCGGGGGTTCCTTTTGTGGGAGCTAGGGTATCGGGCGCGTAGGGATGAACTCATTGGCTGTGTTTCGCGACGCATTGTGAGGGAGGGATCGTGATGGACCCTAACAGCCTGGTGAATAATGACGGTGCGCTCTGGCACAAGTGGTGGAACGGGTCGCAGTGGCTGCCGTGATCGTAGAGCCTTCTCGGCGGTTGAAGGTCTGTCGGGAGACACAGGCCCTGGTCGTCGGGGGAGGCCCGGCCGGTGCGGCAGCTGCTGTGGCGGCGGCGCGAAACGGAGCCGATACCACCCTGATCGAGCGGTACAACCACCTGGGCGGTATGGCCACGGGAGGACTCGTCATCCTCATCCCCAACATGAGCGCCGGCACCCAGGAGCAGGAGATAGCAGGCATCTGTGACGAGATAGTGGAGAGACTCGACGCCAAGGGCGGAGCCCGGCATCCGCAGAGACGGCATCTGGGGTCGGATGATCCGCAGCTCATCGAAGGGATGAAGCACTATCACGACTTCGTCGTCGACGGCAGGGTGCGCATGAGCGTCATCGTCGACCCGGAGCTGCTCAAGTGCGTGCTAAACGAGATGATCGAAGAGGCGGGAGTCAAGCTCTACCTGCATTCCTGGGCGAGCAGGGCCATCGTGGACGGTGACCACGTGCAAGGCATCGCCTTCGAGAGCAAGTCGGGAAGACAGGCCGTACTAAGCACGATCACCATAGACACCACCGGGGACGGCGATGTCTTTGCCTCAGCCGGCGCCGAGTTCGACGGAGTCGTCGACCCCAACCTTCGCAGCGCCGCAGTTGCCGTGGTCTGGCGCATGGGAGACGTGGACTTCCTCGAGTACAGCAATTTCCGGCACTCCGACCCCAAGGCGTTCAGAGCGCTGATGGACGAGACACGTGACGCCGCCGGTTTCGACGTGTTTCCCCTGCCAACGCACCGCGACGATCAAGTCTGGGTGAACAACTGGGTCCTGGGAAGGAACTGCCTTGACGTGGACGACATCACCTGGACCGAGGTGGCCGTGAGAAAGGCCATGCTCAAGGTCCACGAGATCCTGAAGCAGAAGATGCCGGGCTTTGAGAGGAGCTTCATTCTCGATACCGCCTCTCAACTCGGTACGAGGGGGAGCAGACGGTTGGTCGGCGAACACATCGTCACGGAAGAGGATGTACGCTCCGGGGTCGTCTTCCCCGACACGATCGCAATGATCCCGCCCTTCCACGAGAAGACGCCGACCAAGGCGATACCCTATCGCTCACTCGTGCCCATCAAAGTGGAGAATCTGCTTGTCGCCGGCCGATGCTTCTCCTCTGATCCCTTCGCCAACGATCTGCTCAACTTGATCCCCTTCTGCGTGGCCATGGGTGAGGCCGCGGGCACGGCAGCGGCAGTAGCCCTAGGAGATGGCGTGCAGCCCCGCAAGGTGGACACAAGAAAGGTCCAGAAGAGGCTGGTCGAGCAAGGAGTGTGGCTTCCGCAAGAGGTGCGGTACTAGGCGGCCGCTGAAAAACGGCGTCCTGGCGGCGAAACGCCGCCTTTCAGCGGCCTGCTAGACGAGACTCACCAAATGAGTCCCCGTGAATCAGGGAACATGGCGAAATCCCGGAGATTGAGGTCTTCCTCGACCCGGATGGGTCCCAACTCTTGGGCGACGTAGCCTTCCTTCTCGATCGAAACGAAATACGTCCCCTGTTTCGGCCCGTCCACCAGGAAGTTGCCGAACTCATCGGTATCGACGGTCAGTTCGGCCTCTCTCGCGCCCTCGGTACCGGGGGTGCCGTCGCCCAGCCTGACGGTGACCAGCGCCCCCTCGATCACCTCGTCGGCCTCGTAGTCATATACGGTCCCGCCGACGAACGTGCCGGGCAGCCCGGCGTGGCGGGCCCTCGGTCTCGGGGAGAGCTCGGGGCGGAGCAGTTTGGCTTTGGACACGAGCTCCGCCAGATCCTCCTCGTTTCCAAAGGCGAGCACTTCGCTGGGACAAGCCTCAGCCCAGTGGCGCGCCAGCGCCTTGATGGTGTACGAAGGCACGCCGATGAATGGGGCGGCCCACCGGGGTCCCTTGGGAATGCCATCCCGGTCGCCCAACACGTAGTCGCGGAACCGCTCGAATCCGGCGACGCCGGTCTTAGCGCAATCCTTGTCGTAGGTACCGTCGCTCAGCCAGACGTGCGCGATGGCCAGACGGAGGGCGGCATCGGAGGGAGAATAGCCCCGGTTCTTGCAGCCCGGGGTCCAGGGCTCGACGCCGGTGTATTTCCAGTCATATGTCGTCTGCTCACGTCCCATGATGTTCCTCCTCGTTGCCGGTGACCTCGCCTCCGGTGCTCATCCGGGGGGCTGACCGGGGGTCCGATGAGACAACGGTAGTCCAGTTCTGGTGCGAGGGGAGCTTGCCGTCGGAACTTTTCATGGAACGCGGAAGCGATTACCATTGGTTATCAATGGAATTGAACCTATTCAAGGCGTTTGTGGCCGTGGCAGAATCACGCAGTTTCCGTCGGGCGGCGGCAACTCTGAACGTGACTCAGCCCGCTCTTAGCCGTCAGATCGCCCGCCTGGAGGCGGAACTTGGCACCCAGCTCTTCGAGCGATACGGACGGCACGTGGAGTGCACTTCGGGCGGCCAGTTCTTGCTTCCCCTCGCGGAAACCATCATCGCGCGAACTGACGAGGTCGTGAGTCTCATGCGCGAGCGAGCGGGAGTGGGGTTGACCGCGGCTCGACTAGGTGCCACGGGCATGGTCTTTGCCCATTTCCTCACCCCGATCCTCACGGCGTTCATCACGGCCTATCCGTCTGCAAGGCTCGATCTCATGGAGGCGGATGATGTCGCCTTGGAGGAAGCGGTGATCGGCGGAAAGCTGGACTTTGCGGTCTATACGCCGTGGAAGTCCACTCGAACCGCGGCCAAGCATCTGCTTACGGAGGAGATCCTCTTGGTGGTTGCCCGTGACCACCCGCTCGCCGGCCTCTCGGCAGTGACCTTCGACATTCTTGCCAAGGAGAACATACTGCTTCCGCCGGCCCCGCTGAACATATCGAGCATCATCGCCGACGCCTTTCGCCGGGCAGGCGTCGAGCCTAGGATCTCATACAGAGCGCTGTATCCGGAGCTGATCAAGAACCTCGTGCGGACGGGCTGGGGGGTAGCGCCGATGCCCCGGATGCTGACGTCCCCCGAGGCTCTTGGAGGTCTCGTTGCTGTGCCTTTCGAGGAGAGACTGGAGCGAGACCTTGTGCTCATCTACCCGTGGGACCGCCCGTTGCCGGCAGCCGCACGCGCACTCATGGCCCACCTGCAGAGGCAGGCTTCTCTGGCAGCGACCAAGTCCGCCAAGCCCAGACAGCCGTCAGACCGTAGCCGCCGGTCAAGACGGACAGTCGACAACCCGCAGCCGTGATCTGGCCGGACGCAACACGTCCTAGTCTTTTCGGGGCGCCAATCCGGGAGGCGGCGTAACGACGGGCCTGCCGGTCACCGGATGGGCGCAATGGAACGGAAGCACTTCGTGCTCGGGCCAGCGTAGGGGCATGTAGTCCGTCAACTCGTCCGGACCGTAGGGATCGTCCGGGTAGGTGGTCGTCTGTAGCGCCACAAACTCAGGCGGAGTGAAGGCCCATCCATTCTCGAAGGTGCAGATCCAAACCGGCCGGTAGTTGAGAGTCTTGATCTTCCATATGCCGTCGCGCTTGACGTAGGCATTTTCATAGAGAGCGCCTTCCCACCACTGCCGGGAGATGGAGGTGGGATTGGGATTCCTTTCGTAGTGCGTGCCGGCCTGCATCATGCAGCGGAAGCGCGCCAGGGCGGTCTTGCGGTCCGGGGACACGTCGACCACGTCCTGCATCTGCGGGTGATCGAGGATGAAGCCGAAGACCGGTCCGTTCTTGCCGTCGGTGAAACGGTTGCGGAAACCGTCGCAGTACATGCGGCGAGCGCCGGCAAGGCCTCGGAAAATACCGCCAAAGAAGTGGATCTCGCACTCTTCGTCGTAGCAGTCGACGGCCTCGTCGTACATGCACTTGTCGATGAAATAGCCGTAGAGGTGGTGCAGACGACGGATGGCGTGCACGTCTTCCAGCACGCCGAGCCTATGCTCCAGTTCCTCGACCCGTCTCAGCAGATCGTCACCAGCCATGGTCGTTTCCCTCCTCTCGGCGGCACTGGGCCGCGAGACTCGCATCTAGTCCGTGTACGGCTCCGGTGGCGGGGGCTGGAACACGTTTATCCGGTAGCGGCTGTACGGCATGTAGTAGGTGGCCGGCTTGTCCGGGACGTTGTCCGGAGAGCCTGCAATGCTGGCTGCCACCGGCTCTTCCACCCAGCCCTTCTCATACGGACACATGAACGCCTGGCGGTACGCGAACTTGAGGAACTTCCACGCCCCGTCCTCCTTGACGTACTCCATGTCGTACTTGCCCAGGCAGAGGAATTGCTTGAGGGCGCCTTCGACCGCAAGGGAGCAGTAGCCGTGCGAGTGCCAGAGCCCCCTGGCTCTCGTTCGGTCCCGGTCGATCTCGATGACGGGGTTGAGAGTCATGTGGATCGCAAGGTGCCCCGCCCCGACCCTCTTGTCGTCGAACACGGTGTTCCAGAATCTTGTGACGCTTTCGATACCTTCGTAGACGCCGCTGTCTTCGAGCTCGAGGGTGACTCCGGGGGTCTTCTGGGCGAAGAGGCTCGGAACCTGGGACCTCCTCCCTATGTAGTACAGGTGCGAGTACAGCGATTGCAGTCGGTAGATCTCCAGTTGGTCCTTGGCGAGCGCCCCTTCGACCACCTGTTCCTTTAGACTCCTCACTTCGGCTTCCAGTTGTTCCAAAGTCATAGTCACAGCCCGTGCCTCCTGTGTGCTACTTGCTGCCCGGGTAGAGCATGATGCCCTCGCCCATCGGCCAGGACGTCATGAAGAACACCTGCTTGGTGACGTTCCGTACGACCATCGGACCCTGCGACACGTTCGGCGGTATGTAGGCCCAGAAAGCCTTGTTGATGACGTGCTTCTCTCCACCGATCCAGAGCTCGACCTCAGCACAGAGGTCGGTGATGTCGGCGTAGTTCATGCCGATGCAGGCGATGGACGTGCCGTGAGGCATGACATGGGTGTCCATTATGAACTGGCCGGCTTTGGATGGGTCGCCCGGGAGGAGCCATCTCGTGTCGCACCCGAACTCGGCATCGGGGATCACCGTCTGGTCGATGTACGCCATCGCACGGGAATACGTGGGATCGAGCGGGCGCATGAAGTCGGGCCTCTCGATATCCGGCGGCGTCCCGTAGACCATGTATCTCGCGTACTTCGACTCGCCGGGTTCCACGCGCCTGGCCGTCGGGGGAGCCTTCTTCTCCACCTCGGCCTTCTTGGTCTCCTCGTCCTTCTCTCGGGTGTAGACACCACCCGGTCCCGACACCCAATGCAACGTAGGCCGCGTGTAGATCTGGCTGCGAACGCCCTTGCTGAATACGGGCATGTGGGGCAGGTTGGCGGGAACATAGGCCACCCAGCTCGACTCGAGAGGAAT
The DNA here is from genome assembly GCA_003157225.1 of Actinomycetota bacterium. The sequence goes on from PMIZ01000503.1 coordinate 15,940, forward strand.
GATCTCGTCGTCCATCTGCATGGCCATGGGGTCGGTGTCTGCGAAGTCGTCAGGGTTGGTCCCCCACCAGGAGAGCAGTTCGGGGAAACCATGGACGTGAGGGAACATGCCTGGCGTCTCGTACCCCACCTTGGCCAACTCCTCCCAGGTCACCTGATTGGGGAAGTTGGGGGGCCATATCCAGGTGGTCTCCCCGTAGTAGGCGCCGGGGATGACCTCCTCGTCGATCCAGTGCAGATGCTCCATACTGATGCGCTTGCCCTCGGCGGCAAGGCGGTCGCGTTGCTCCGGGGTCGGCCCCGGCAGCAGGTGCCGCTTCTCGAGCGTGGTGCAGATGTATTTGTCGAACTCGCCCATGCGCTCCTACTCCTTGTAGGGGATGATCGCGAAGTTCATCACCTTGTGCGGATCGAAGTCTTTGTCCGCCTCGAAATACGCTTCCCGGGTGCCTTCTGCCCCCGCCAGCATCACTTCCACCTGGATGATAGGGCTGTCGACCCGAGTGATCTCCAGGGGGCCGTGCGGCAGACCCGGAGGCAGGTAGACGAGCGTCGGGCGGGTGAAGACGTACTTCTCCAGTTCCTGCCCCATATAGAAGACCACCTCACCACCGAAGTCATCCGGGTCGTCCGGGTTGCCGCCATACCACGCCAGAACCTCGTGGAAATTGTGGGTGTGGCAAGGGTTGTCTCCCTTGAAAGGTTTGCGGACGAACTGGTGCCCGATAGTGAAGGGGTATCCGAGCTGTTGGTGCGTGATCATCAGGCCGTCGAAGACGGCGGTGCCATCCGCTTTCACCGTCAGGAGCATGTGCGGTGGGTGGTGCACATACTGGTCGTACTTGCTCACGTTCATCTCTACATCACCGAGCCGCCGGACACATGGAAGACCTGTCCGGTAACGTAGCTGGTGGCATCGGAAGCGAGGAAGACCGTGGCGTTGGCGATGTCCTTCGCTGTACCCATCCTCCCCAGCGGGAATGCGCCGAGGAACGCCGCCTGCCTTTTCAGCATCTCCTCCGACGTTAGCTCCGGCTCGCCTTCCCGAAGGATAGCGCCGAACTTGGTGGGCGCCGGACCGGGAGCGACGCAGTTGACCCGTATGCCGGCCTTGCCTTCGACATACGCAAGCTGCTTGGTGAAGAGATCGAGCGCGGATTTGGACATAGCGTAGGTGCCCACGCCCATGCCGTACTGGTGCGTGCTTCCCGACCCGATGTTGACGATGACTCCGTACTTCTGTTCACGCATCAGGGGGACGACGGCTTGACTCACGTTCATCGTACCGATGACGTTCAGTTTGAACTGCTTCTCCCAGGAGACAGGGTCCTGATCCTCGATAGGGACGCCATCCTTGTGAAGGATCGCGCCGGCGACGTTGCAGAGGATGTCGATGCGGCCATATTCGGCCATGACCTTGCCGACCATCGCCTTGACGGCGGCGTTGTCGGTGATGTCGGCCCGCAAGGCCAGGCTCCTGCAGCCGAGCTTTCTGACCGCCGCGGCCGTTTGTTCGGTGCCCTCTAGGTCGATGTCGGTAACGGCTACGGCAGCGATCCCTTCTTGGGCCAAGAGCAACGCGATCTCTTTCCCGAAGCCTACCTGGCTGCCGGCCCCCGTGACCAGCGCCGTTTTTCCTCCAAAGGCTAGATCCATGGGTACTCTCCTCATCTAGGTGTCGTGAGCTGGAAGGCGGCGAAGCGTCACTCTTCAGCAGCCGCCTCGGGCCAGATAACCCTTGCTATGTCGTCAAGGCCGAGTTCCTGAAGCTTGGCTTTGCTGGGCTTGCCGGTGGTGGCGTCCCAATCCATCAGCTCGAGGTACTCGTTGAATATCTCCTCGTGAGTGAAGGTGGTGCCGGCACGAGGACCCACCGTCTTGGGCGGCACACCCCGCATCCGGTCGGGGTACTTGAAGGGACCTTCGAGCCCTTCCCGGATGTTGAACGCCTG
>PMIZ01000351.1 GCA_003157225.1 Actinomycetota bacterium
CGATCATGGGGAAGGAGAGAAAGATGTCACAGATGCGCATGATGATGTCGTCGATTATCCCCCTCATACCCGCCGCGACCACGCCCACGATGCAGCCGATCGTCACCGACAGGAAGACGGTGATGACGCTAGCAACCAGTGAGATGCGGGCGCCGTAAAGCACCCGGCTGAATATGTCACGACCGAATTCGTCGGTACCGAACAGGTGGTGCCAGGAGGGAGCCTTCAGGACCTCCTCAGCCGACGCCGTGCCCTTGATCGATTCCGGATGCGGAGCGATATACGGGGCCGTGATAGCGACCAGGACCAGGAGGGCTATGTAGACGATGGCTATTTTCTGGAGCGTGTTGCGGGACAAAACGTGCCATTGCAGACGGAACTGACGCCACCGAGCCCGGCTGGCGGTGAGGTACACAGGGGCAGCAGCTTGCTTGGTTGCGGGAAGGCCAGACATCGTCACCACCTCCTAGCTGATCCGCACGCGCGGGTCGATCGCCAGCATGATGTCGGCGAAAGTGTTCAGGATGAGAAAGGCCACCGCCGAGACCAGGGTTACTCCCATGATCACCGGGTAGTCCAGTTTGCTGACTCCGGTAGCCACGTACTGTCCCATCCCCGGCCAGGAGAAGATTTCCTCGATGAGGAAGGTGCTGACGATCATCTGGGCGACGTAGATGGCCGTGCTGGTGATGACAGGCCCGACGGAGTTCTTGAGAGCGTGGCGGTAGAGCACGCTCCGTTCGGGTAGCCCGTAGGAACGCTTGGCGGTAACGTACTCCTCGGTCAAGGTTTCCACCATGGCGGCGCGTGTGATCCGCTGCGTTCCGCCCAGGGCGATCCCGGTCATGGCGATTACCGGGAGCACCAGGTGGACGATGTGATCCCAGAATGCCGTGAAGTTGCCCGTCACGAGCGCATCGATAACAGGGAAGCCGGTGATTTTGGTGACCGGATGGAGCAGGCCCACCGTGGTCGAGAATGCTCCGCTCAGCGGCAGGAGATGCAGTGAGTTCGAGAAGATGTCTATCAGAGCAAGCGCCAGCCAGAAGGTAGGGATGGAGATGAGCCCGACGGCCAAGATTCGGCTGGCGTGATCCGGCAATCGGTCCTTTTTGTTCGCAGAGATGACCCCTAACGGTATGCCGATCAATGTCATCAGTATCACCGAGAAGAAGATCAACTCCAGCGTGTAGGGCAGAGTCTGGCCTATGTCGCCGAGAACCGCGCGCTTGGTCATGAGCGAGACGCCCCAGTCACCGCTGAAGAAGTTCTTGATGTATATGCCGATCTGGACCACCAGCGGCTTGTCTAGGCCAAGCGTTGTCTCCGCCTCTACCCGCTGCTCCGGGGTTGCCCGTATCCCCGCGTACTGCGTGACAGGATCGACAGGCGCTACATGCATGACCGCGAACATGATCACGAGCACGCCGAACAGCACCAGTACGCTTAGCCCCAAGCGGCGGACAAGAAAACGACCCACCCTTCTGCCTCCTCCTCCCTGTCAGGCCCGTTCCACGATCAGACTAGCCATGATCTTCTCGATCCCGTGTGCATCGCCCTGGGGGGGCGGTGCACACGGGGAATGCAGCATGGGTAGCGTCACACCTTTTCCGAGGTGCCTATTGCTCCATCGAGTACTCGTAGAAGTGAGGAATCATGAAGTCGGGGTCGGTGAACCCCGCGAAACCTTTGATCTTGGTGCTCACTGCCGGGAGATCGTCGTTGTTGCAGACGAGGATGATCGGCATCTGCTCCATGGCTATCTTGTCGGCCTGGATGAGCATGTCGGTAGCCTTGCCCGGGTCGTTGGTCATGATCGCGTAGGCATCGGCGATGAGCTTGTCGATATCGTCGTTCTTCCACTTGCTGAGGTTGTAGGCGCTCCCCGACTGGAGGTCCATCTCCAACGTGCCGACACCGTCCGCCAGGCCCGGCTCGCCGATAACGACCATGTTCTTGGTCGGCTTGTCGCTCATGGCGTCCTGGAAGATCACGCCGATATCCAGCGGCTGGACATCCAGGGTGACGTTGAGCTCGGCGAGCGCTGTCTTGTAGAGTTCCATCGCCCTCATGCCTTCAGGAGAGGCGTTGTCGGTGGAACAACTGACCGTCACACCGCCGTTCGGGTATTTCGACTTGGCGAGGTACTCCTTCGCCTTGGCCATGTCCTGCTTGTTGGTGCCCATGGCCGACACTTGCTTGTCGTAGCCGGGGAAGGGCGAGGCGATGAACCCCGACATAGCCGTGGCGTAGCCGCCAAACCCCAGCTTGCAGATGTCCTCGTAGGGCATGGCATAGTAGAGAGCTAGCCGGAAGTTCTGATCGTCCGTGGGCGCGAGCTGGCAGTTGAGGTGCGCCGCCAGTTGGTTGGCAGTCGGGGTCACTACTACCTTGAACTTCCCGGTCGAGTTGACCCTGTCGACATCGGTCTCCGGGGTGGGATCGATGAGCTGGACTACACCCTGCTCGAGGTTCTGTACGCGCGTGGCCGGCTCGGTGATCGAGCGAATGATGGCTATCTGAGGACACTTGGCGTGATCTCCGCTCCAACCGCCCCAGTAGTTCGGGTTCCGAGTCATGGTGGTTTCCACGGTGGTGTTCACCGTCTTCAGCATGTACGGACCGGTCCCGGCGTTGCCCCCGGGCTGATAGGCGTTGTCGCCGAGCTTGTTGACTGCCGTGGGCGAGACGATGAAGGGAGTCCAGCAGAGCGAGTAGAGGAGGGGATAGCCGTACTTGAGCTTGAAGACGACCGTCGAGGCATCGGGGGTCGCAATCGAGTCCACCATCACCAGATGGTAGGCGACTCCTCCCTTCGCGGCCAGATCGTACGAGAACTTGACCGCCGCCGAGTCAAACGCCGTGCCGTCTTGGAACTTGACCCCGTTCCGGAGATGGAAGGTCCAGGTCAAGCCGTCCGAGGAGATATCCCAACTGGTCGCCAGTTGGGGGTTGTACTTGTTGGTGAGAGCGTTGTAGCTGACCAGTCTCTCGTACACGTTTTCGTCGGTCGTGAACCCGTACTGGTCCTTGTTCGGGTCCATGCTCTCGTTGGCGGCAAAAGCGGTCGCAAACGTCATGATGCTTTCGGTGGATGAGCCGCCTCCGCCGCCGCATCCAACCACGCCGACCGCAAACAGCAGCAGTACCGCGACCAGCACTACTACAGCGCCAAGCGCCCCCACGAAATAGCGGCGCTTTGAGCCAGAGGCCGGACCCGACCGGCTCTTGCCCAAGGTGGCAAGGATCCCGTCCTTGCCCACAATGTCATGCCCACCTTTCCGACTGACGAACATGATGCCTCCTTCTTTGCCTTCGGTGCCCGACCCTCTTCCTACAGACGATCCGGCCAAGGACCCCCCATTCAAATGCCCTGCGCCGGAAGCAGATCGCTTCCTGAATATCTCCCGGTTTCGTTAGCCTGGGTTCATACCTCACCCCTCGGTCATCTTCATCTAGGACTGCAGCAAGGACACGTCCGTCCGCGGGCTGTGGACGGTGTTCGGGAAGCGGGGACAGCGCTGACCTCTGGCGTGATTCCGGTAGGGCCGTTTGGCGTGCACAACGGCTGCCCGTGATAGGGGGGACCCATCCCGATCAACTTCACAGGCTCGCTTTCGACCACTGTGATACTCTGATCTTTGGGAGCAGTAGTAGGACGACTACAGTTGTAGCAAGCTGGTATGCTCCTGTCAACTCCGGGTTTGTGGTCACCGTTCACCGCCAGGGCAAGTGCCGCCCCGCCGGGGGTGCAAGCAGGATCAAGGGCCGACAGAGGAAGGAGTAAGCAAGATGACGGACGCCAGTACTTACCAGAAAAACATCGTCACGCGCTACATGGCCGACACGAGCAAGTTCAAAGAGGGCGAGGTCGTCGCCCCCGTCATCTTCATCGATTCGAACTCTGTTCCCGGGTCGTTCTATGCGGAGTATGTCTTCTACCGGAAGGCCTCTGACGGCTCTCCGCCGGAGCACAGCCACGACGATTCCGATGAGATCCTCATGTTCTTCGGCAGCGACCTGGAGCATCCGCACGACCTATGCGGCGAGATCGAGCTCTGGATAGCGGGCGAGAAATACATGCTGACCGAAAGCGCGATGATCTTTGTGCCCAAGGGAGTGAAGCATTGTCCAGTGTACTGCCGGAGGTGCGACAGGCCGATCATCATGGTGTCGACGACGCCGGGGCAGTACTACAGCAGGGACGGCATCGAGTAGCGCCAGGCGGCTCAGCGCACACGTGGCGCAATCGACGCAACACTCGGCTCGGCCCCTGGATCCGACCCACTAGCTTCCGCTGGGTTGATCTGAATGGTGGGTGCACGCTCGAGCCGTGCGCTTTCGCGCCCAAGGATCGGCGCGGCGATCATCAAGCCGACGAGGCCGACCGCGCCACATACGACGATGACGTAGCCCGAGATCACGTTGTAGATAGCAGGCACGATCAACGTTCCCAGCAGCCCGCCGACCATCATCGACGTCGAATCGAGGCCCTGTATCGTGCCGATCCATTTCGGTGGGCTCACCTGGACCATGAACCCCTGTTTCGCCGGGTTGCCGACCGCAAAGGCCAAGCCGGTGACCACGGCCAACACGAGATAGAGAGCGAAGCTCTTGGTGAGACCGCAGACCACCATCCCCAAGGCCGCGACACCGCTGCCGACGAACATGAGGAGGAAACGGCTGTAGCGATCGGCGAGCATACCGCCCGCGAACGAGAGCACCATGGGAACGCTCATGACGATCCACATGACCGAGACCATGGTCATCGAGGCGCCAAGGTGCTGGAGCCAGAGGCTCCATATCACCTCGAACCCGCCGAATCCGAAGTTGGTCGTGAAACTCACCACGAGGAAGCCAAAGATGGCCGGGGTGAGGACTGTCCGGTAGCTGGGCCGGCGCTCTCTGCCCGTGCGTGCAGCCTTCCGCCGCGTGGTGGCCGCCGGCTCGTGGATCAGAAACACCATGACGACGGCGGTGGCGGCCGCGAGCGCCGCGCCGAAGTAGAAGATGGCATAGAAGCCCAGCCGCCCACCGCCCACCGCGTGGTACAGCACCGCTCCGAGCGCCGGTCCGGCGATTGCTCCCCCGAACTGGGCGGACATGACCATTCCGAGGGCCCGGCTTCGCTGGGCGGGGACGCTGACGTCGGCCACGAAGGCGAACATCACCCCGCCGGCGGCGGCGCTCATGCCCTCGAGTAGCCTGAAGAGCAGAAACCACCTCGGATCGAGGGTGAGGGTGAAGAGAAAGGACGCTATGGCGATGAGGATCATGCCGGCGATCATAATGGGCTTGCGCCCCACCATATCGCTCAGCCAGCCGAACAACGATGAGAAGAGAATGGTCCCGAGATAGAAACTGGCGGCGATGAAGCCGATCATAGCTACTGAGCTGTGGCCCTGGTCCTTCAGGAAGATGGGGAGGTAGGGCAGGATCCCACTGAATCCGGTCCATATGGCAAACTCGGACACGCAGACGGTGCCAAGCTGGAGCCAATTCGTTTTCGCGGACTGCGCCGATTCGGCCACTGCATATCCCCGGTTCAGCGACGCCCAGTCCCGACCGTCACTCTCGGAGCATCAACTTCGGCGCCGACCATGACAGCGGCTTCGCGCGGGTCGCGTGTAGTAGTGCGACTACCGGAATTCAACTTAGCAACGGGTATCCAAGCTGTCAAGACGAGTCCACTCATCAGCGGGGATGAGCCCGTCTCGGGCGGCGTCAGTCTCACGGAGTCGGTGGCGTTCGTGAATGCGGCGGCTCCCTACATCTACGTGGCCGTCGTCTCGCCTCGCCGCACCTCACGCTACTCTACGGGAAGCGCACGGTCGCGAAACGCCCGTCGCGAAGGGTCAGCCGGTGGTGGTTGTCGCCTATCCCAAACCCGCCTCGCGCAGGGCACCTATGAGACCGTCCCTGGTCGGGCAAAGTCCGATGAAGCGCACCAAGTCGCCAACTATGATGGCCGGGGCGGAGGACAACTTCAGCTCTTCATACCGCTCGCCGCGCCCCTCGTGGTACACAACGTCCATCTGAGCGCCATACTGCTGCGCGACCTCATCGATCAGACGCCGGANNAAGACCTCCACCTTTATCGGATCCATAGCCCGCCCTCCCGGAGCGCGTTGTTCATGGTGCCGTCGTCGGGAGCTGTGCCTTCTATCTTTATGACCCCGTTGACCACCGCCGCCGGGACGCAGGACAGGTTGTACTCCGCGTACTTCTCAAGCGCTCCCTGCCCGACGTACTTCTTCACTGCCAGCTCTTCCGGCGGATACTTGCCGGCATACCGGTCGGCCATGGCCAGGATGGCCACACAACCGGGGCAGGGGGGATCTCCGCTGAACACCTCCAAAAGCACAGTCACCTTCACCCTCCTAGTTCGGATCGAAAGAGGTCTTCCAGTTCGCTCTGTTGGGGGACTCGCCCCTGGGATACCACCTTGCCGTTCACGATCACGGCTGGCGTGGCCGTGAAGCCCGCCCCCGCCGCCTCCGGCGAATGGGCAGAATGCTTCTCGACGCTCACCCGGCCCGGGAATAGCGCCGCCGCCTTCTTGGCCGCCTCTTCCGTCCTCTTGCAGTAGACGCAGGGCGGCTCACTGCCAAAGATTCTGACCTCGATCAAGACCCCGCCTTTCAGCACGCCGTATCACAACCGGCCTAGCAGCAGGACCCCCCTCCGTGCCCCTGCGGGACGCCGGTCAAGGCCTTTCGCACGAACCACCGTTCTAGCAGTAGGCGCAGTTCCTGCTTCTGTTCCTCGCCGACCGCATCCGACAACGCGGTAATAATCCTCGTCTGTTCCGGCTTGAGTTCGGCCGAGAGACGATAGTGCATCCACAATCCTTCTCGACGATCTTGCACCAAGCCTGAATTGTAGAGATAGCGGAGATGGCGCGAGACCTTCGACTGCGTCTGCCCCAATGTCCCGACGAAGTCGCAAACACAGAGTTCGTCGTGCTCCAGGAGCAAGGTCATGATCTTCAGCCGAGTCTCATCCGACAAAGCCTTGAAGGTGTCTCTAAGAACTTCCATCGCCCTCCAACTCCGCGCCCTCGCTTGCCAGCGTGTCGACCTCGGCCGCTATGCGCTCGGCCACAGCCGCAACCGCCTTCTCGTCGGCCTGCCCACGCGTTCGCGACGAGCGCGAGCAGCCGCCCGCATCGGTTCCGAGGATGTCGGAGACCACGAGCGCCCGGGCGACCGGACCGCCGTGTTTCTCGGTGCCCCACCTCGCACATTGTTTGTCACACCCGTCGATGGTGATGATCGGATGGGTCCGCGTGAAGTTACGCTCGCCCTCGTTCCCAGCCAAGAACAGGGGCAGGCAGAGCGTCACGGTATCGTGGGGCCGCAGGGATTCAAGCACCCGGCGTACGGCGCTGCGCGAGATGGTGCCCTGGGCGATCTCCTCGCCGCTACAGGCGATAATGCCGACCTTCCTGGTCCTGTTCATTTCGGCAGCCATCATGCTACCTCCTCGCCCTGGCAAAGCCGGACGGCGTCCTCGGCCACGGCTTCGGCGATCTCCCGGCTGACAGCCCAGCCTTCCTCGGTAAGGTCCGACCCGGTGCCAGGCTGGATGCCCCGATGGCTACCGAGGGCTTTGGCGACCTGGAAGGCCTTCGCCACCTGCCCACCGGCGATCTCCACGTTCCTCTGCGCACAGGCCTTCGCGCAGCCATCGATGGTGATGCAGGGGCACGCCCGCACTTTGGCCAGGGTCTCCTCGTCTTCTCTCACCAACAGAGCCAGGCACACGACGTCGGTGTCTTCAGGGGCGAGCTCGTCGGTAACGAGGTAGGCGGACTCCCGGCTGATGAGTCCGTGGACTTTGCCGACGCCGCTGCAGGGGATCACGAGCACCATGTCTCTTGTTCTCATTCT
>PMIZ01000295.1 GCA_003157225.1 Actinomycetota bacterium
CCGGGTTGGTGAGCGTGAGTTGGTGCAGTCCCATGGCCGCGCTGAGAAAATTGATGTAGGTCGGAGCATTGTCGAGAAAGCTCGATAGAATTCCTGACGCCCAATAATACTGGCCCGGCGTCCTGATTCCGATGCGATCGGCGTTCAATGCCAGCCAGTCCAGTGCCGGCACCATGGTGGCGAAAATGCCGGCGAACAGGACGCCCACCTCGATGATGGGTCTCCAACTGAAGTGGTTGGACGCCCGGGGCCCTCGCGGGCCGAACGCGAGTGAGAGCGCCGCCAGCACGAATAGGATGACTTCGCGGACGAAGGGGAAGTGGATGGCGTCACCGGCCCTGCCCAGAGGCCCGGAGAAGAGTACGGTCACTATGACGAGCAGCAGGGGCAGGATATTGACCCCGCCCTTGATCCGCATCGGGACGTAGTCCTTCAGGTCCATCTCAAGAGCACTTTGGGGCTCCTTGCGATAGGCGCGCACCTCGATGACAAGGTAGGCCAGCAGGCTCAGCCCTATGACCAGCAGCCACTCCGCCCAGAGGCGGAGCGTCCACGCGAACGGCACACCCCGCAGAAAGCCCATGAACAGGGGAGGGCCGAGCGGGGTCAACAGGCCGCCCACGTTGCCGGCGAGGAAGATGAAGAAGACGATGGTGTGCCGGCTGTGCGTACGCTCGCTGTTGGCGCGCAGGAGCGGGCGTATCAGTACCATGGAGGCGCCCATCGTCCCGATGAGACTCGCCAGCACGGCGCCCACGGCCAGAAACGTCAGGTTGGTCCTCGGGGTCGCAATCTGGTTGCCGGTGAGGTAGATCCCGCCTGAAACGGCAAAGAGCGCGAAGAGCAGGACGATGAACGAGACGTACTCCTCGGCGGTGCTTCCCGTCTGCCTGAGTGCCAGGTGGCCGAACCGCACGACCAAGAACACCACGGTGGGAGCTCCTAGGATGAACGCCACGATCGCCTTGTTACGATTCGAGTCGAACCAGTGGCCCGCAACGAGCGGGAGAATGCCGATGGCGAGCAGCATGCACGCGAACGGCGCCAGGGTCCAGAGTCCCAATTGCCGGCCAAGTTCCACGCTTTCGCTCATAAGTCCTCCGGCTGCGCGCGACAGAGTCGGTCAAAGCGCGCTCCAGCTTAGTACGAGGGGGACCACCATGCCAACAGCCACTAGGAGCGTTTCGCGGCGTCCTTCAGGGACAATTGGCCTAAAAGGCTAAGGTAGTGATTCGGTGACCCATTGACTCCTGCCAATGCGGCTCCCACTCGCGGTCACTTCTGGGTAGTATGGCTTCGGGCGGTTCGGCTAGGACGCCGAGCCCCTTCGGCGCCCGCTGACGAAAGGCGAAGGGAGGGCGTGTGAATCGAGTGCCAGGAAACGGGTTCAAACTGGGATTGGTATTGGTGGTCGCCCTGTCGTTGGGGCTCTCCGCCTGCGCCGGCGAGAAGCCGACCACTACTACCACCACCAGTTCGCCCACCACCACGGCTTCAACTCNNGCTCACCCACCACCACGGTTTCAACGACCACCACCACGGTGCCCGAAACCACGACGACGGCGGCGCCCCAAGATCCCATCACCTTGAAGCTGGCGACCACGTTCCAGCAGACCGAGCCGGGCGGCAAGATCGTCCAGCACTTCTGCGACTATGTCGAGGAGGAGACCGCCGGCGTGGTGGCGTTCGACGTCTACTTCGGTGGGGACCTGGGCAATAGCCAAGAAGAACTGGAGATGGTCAGCTCCGAACAGGTGGACATCATCACCTTCGATCCCCTCCAGAACGCCGCGAAAGTCCCGTTGCTCTGCTTCCCGGCGTCGGTCCCGCCGGATGCCAAGACCGTGCTCGACTACTTCGGCCGTCTGGTCTTCGACAACCAGGACACGGCTCCGTTGATCAGAGCCGAAGCCACCAAGAACAACATTGTCTACCTCGGCTTCACCTCTGCAGGCGGCAACGTCCTGATTTCGAAGCCGCCGTTCACGGCCCTTACCGATCTTGCGGGCAAGAAGTTCGGCACCTCTGGGTCCGACGGAGCCTTCAAGGCTCTGGGCTTGGACGTCGTGCAGAGTTCGGCGGCCGACGCCTACAAGAACCTTTCCAGCGGCACCATCGAAGCTACCGACATGACCCTCGCTCAAGCCATCGCGTTCAAGTGCTACGAGGTCGCCAAGAACTTCATCTGGGACAGCACGTATTCCGCCGGTAGCATCATCACGGTCAACCTCCGCACGTGGCAGCAGCTCACAGCGGACACCCAGCAGATCATGCGTGACGCGGCGAAGGACACCGCCCAGTTCAGCTTGGATCTAGACACGGAATACACTCAGACCGAACTGAAGACGCTGGCCGGCGCCGGAGTACCCGTGGGCACGTTGAGCCCCGAGGACCAGGCGGCGTGGTGGAAGAACCTCTTCAATGCCGGCGCGGCCGACTGCATGACCAGAGCCGAGAAGCTCGGCGTCGCGGACAACATGGCGACCGTGCTTGAAGCGGCCGCCTCGTACACGGGTCTCACCTGGACGCGCTAGGAGGCTGCTGGATTTGCTTCCCTGCGACACCCCCTGGACCGCGAGACTCGTGCTTACCGCCGACACCGAAGACGCTCAAGGGCCGGCGCTGCCCGAGGAATACCGTCCCGACGAACCTCCGGTCAAGCCGAACTGGGAGTGGCCCAACCGGGACAACTCTGGCTCGCTGCCGGTCAGCCGTCTCGCCAAGAAGATATAACGCTCGTGGCTCTCCTCACACGTCTGAGTAGGTAGGAAGTTCGGACGATCTAGGGAGGAGCCACGGGTCTGGCGGAGGTCATAGGGGAACATGTGGCGCCGGCCGATCTCATAGGCGTTCGTGGCTCTACCTGCGCTGGGCCAACGTCGGTGAGCACCGCGACCCAGTCGCCTGGCTCTACCGAGTAGGGATCAACCGGTGCAAGGACTATCGCCGATTCCCTTCTCGCACCACCCGAGTAGTCGAGCGTCTGGGCACAGATCAAGACCAGGCCGCAGACGGGAGCGGTCGGATGTGGGGGACATGGGTCGACACCAACAGCGAGGGGACCTGGTGCGCGATGAGCACACCGGGAATTGCGGCGTCGGGTAGATTGAAAGGGCGGAATTAAGTCCGTGGCCGCCTGATCAGCGTTCGTCCCATAGTGGGGGGAGAAAAGGGCCCGGTTACTTTTGTGGAGACCGGGTTCTTTTGGACGTCTGCAGGTGTGAACGCCGCCCACTCGTCCTACTTGTCCTTGCGCATCTTGGCGATGAACTCCACCCACGGCTTCTCGTCCTGGGCCATGCGCTCGCGGAAGTAGGGCTCCATCTCGAAGTGGTCCTGGCGGTCGATGAACACCCACAGCGGGTGTGGCTCGAGCGGCGGGCAGCCCGCCGACCAGTGGCCGATCCCCTTGCCCCGGAAGCGCTTCAGGCAGTCGCCGATGAGGATCACGCTGTTCGGATCGACGCCCTGTGGCATCTCGTCGTCGCGCTTCGATCCCACCACCACATGGCAACCGGCATTCTTGTCGTATTCGCCTAGAGCCTTGAGCTTCTCCATGGTGAAGGCCACTAGAGACTCGCAACTGCTGCAGGCGTTGCTGGTGTAGAAGTTGTACTCAGGCCAGGTCTCGAAGCCTTCGAGGTATGGGAACCAGAGGTCCTTCTGCACCTCGGCGATAGCGCGTCCCACCACCTCGATCTCGTCTTCCTCGAAGTGGCCCAGGTTGCGTTCGGCGGCCGCGCCGAAGTAGGCCACCTTGTCGATGCCCAGCCCCACCATGCGGCAGGCAGTGGCATCGAGCGCCACCGGGTCCTTGCTGCCGACAACGCAGCCGAAGTCCACCGGGATGGTCGTGTGGGGCCCGAAGCCCTCGGCCGGCCGGATGAGGTCGGCGATGGAAAGATCGGCGCGGATCACCGACCAGACGTCCATCATGGCGGCTGCCAGGTCGGTCATGTGCATCTGCTGGTGGGTGATGTCCTGCACCACGCCTTTCATGTTCTTGAGCGCGCAGGTGAACACCATGCTGGCGTGGCTCTTGAAGATGGGCAGGTTGATCAGGTGCTCGGCTTCGAGCAGGAAACGGGGGAGCTTCACCTTCTTCAGATCGGAGCGCGCGTCCCGGATGGGGATGTTGATAAGGTTCTTCTCCTTCTTGATATCGATGAGTCGGGCGCCCGCGGCTTCCGCCGCCGCACCGATGCCGCTCACATCCAGCACGTGCATGGAGTCGCAGCCGATGGCCGCGGCCTCAGCAACGATGATCTCCTTGGGCTTGGCCTTCCAGACCTCCCTGATGACCGCCGCTACGAACTCGGGACTGGTGTTGACGGAGGTCTCGGCTGCGGCCGGATGGCCGGCGTTGGGCTTCAGCACCACGGTGCTGCGGGGCCTGACGAGGTTCTCCACTCCTCCCAGGAGGGCGAAGACCTCGGCCACCATCTTCTCAGGGTCATCCCCTTTGGAGATGGCTACGATCGACTTGCGCATGTCTTGTACCTCCGGTTATCAGTCGGTCGCTGTTGGAAGGCTGCTGAAAGGCGAAGCCCCGGCCGCCGGAACGCACTGGGCGGCCGCCGGCTGCGCGGCGGCGCCGGGCGCGGAGATCCGGTCCAACAGCCGGGCGAGCATGTTGGCGGACCCTTTGAGAGTCATCTCGGTATCGAGCCCTTCCAGGTAGCTGAGGTCCTCCCACCAGATCCAGGC
>PMIZ01000040.1 GCA_003157225.1 Actinomycetota bacterium
GATGACGAGGTTCAGCAGGACCTGATTGCAGATGTGGAGGACGTACTCATGGGACCGGAGGAAAAATGGCAGCCCGAAGAGCAGCAGGAGGCCAACTGCAATCGAAAGGCGGCGGAGAGAGACGTGATGGGCCATTTTAGACCTTCCGTACCTTAGTTCCTGTGACGAACAGCCCCGCGGGTCGGAGGAGGAGAACGAGGACGATGAAGGCGAAGGCGACCACATCCTTATAATAGTAGGAGATCATCCCCCCCGCCAGATTCTCCGTTACGCCGAGCACCAAACCACCCAAGGCCGAAGCCTGAATGTTCCCGAAGCCCCCAATAATAGCGGCGGCGAACCCCTTCATCCCGCTGAGCGTGCCCATCTCAATGGAGAGGTTGTAGGCGAAGGCGATCAGGATCCCCGCGATCCCCGCCACGACCGATCCGATTGCCCAAGTCAAGTTCACGCATCGGGCCGTATTGATTCCCACGAGGCTCGCCCCCTTGATGTTCTGCGCCGTGGCCCGCATAGCAGTCCCGAGACGAGTGTGGTTCATGAAGAGATGGAAGATCAGCATGGTGGCCAGGCCAATTGCCAGTAAGGCGAGGTTCTGGGGGATAAGAATGATGGGGCCGAGTACCATCGGCACGGGTGAGAGGAACGGGGGCAGGCTTGCACTATAGGGCCCCCACACGATGAGGGTCAGGCTCTTAAGCATTGTAGAGATGCCGATCGTGGTGATCACAATCAGAACAGGGTCCAGCTTGTAGAGCCGTCGGAAGGCCACGCGCTCGACGACCATGCCAAAGAGGAACAACCCAAGGAGAGCGAGGATGACGGCTAAGAGCAACGGCACATGGAGATTCGAGAGAAGTGTATAGCAAATGTAGGCGGCGAGCATGGCAAACTCACCAGTCGCGAAATTGATCGTGCCGGAGGCGGCGTAGATCAAGCTAAAGGCGATGGCCAAAAGGGAGTAGCTGACGCCGACGAGGACGCCCCAGATCAACTGGTTTGCAATCAGGGTGAGATCGGACATCCCGAACCTCCTGCTCGACCATTCCCAGGCGGGTCCGGCGCGGCACCTCGGCCACGCCGGACCCGCTAATGACACGACTTACTTCACTCCGTGAAAGGCGTAGAGCTCCTTGTCATATCCCTCCCCGAAGAATTGTTTGTAGTTGACCCGACTCTTGTAGAGTTCCTGGTCCGCGGTCGACCGGAACACTATCTCGTCCTTGCTCATGTCCTCTCCGCCTTTCGCGAGCAAGACAACGCCAGATTTCAAGCCCTCGCCATCGCGTGGATCGTAGGTGAAAGGTCCCATGGGAGTCGGGAAATTCTTCAGGCGGTGGACCTGCTTCATGACCGCGATGACCTCAGTCGTGCCGGCCCGCGAGAGCGCTTCCTTCATGAGTTGCATGCCGTTGGCGACCCGGATATGGATCTCGTGCGTGTATCCGAGCCGCTTCTTCATTTCGTTCAGCCACTTTTGAGTCTCGGGATCTGGGTTCTGCCTAATACCCGGGTGAAGGTAGTAGTAGACCCCATTGATGAGATCGCCGGTTTCCTTCCGGATGGCCTCCGAGTACACGTCATTGCTGTGGAGCAAGGTGAGGTTGGGCGGCAGAAAGGTCTTTATCTGTCGGAAGGCCGGGGCGATCGCACCTCCTTGCATGTTCAGAAACAACCCGTCGATCTTCGCCCGGGCCAGTGTCAAAAGTTGGGAACTGAAGTCCCGGCTCCCCTCGGAGTAGGTCGCAACGATGGGCACGGGACCCCCCACCCTCTCAACTTCCGCCTTGAAGATGTCTTTGGCGCTCTCCCCGTAGAACGAATCGACGTGAAAAATCCCCACATTTCGTAGCTTCTTCGACTCATACGCAAACTTGGCCAGCGTACGGATCATGACCTGGTCCGGTGGGACAACGCGAAAGATCATCCCCTCGCCCTCGACCAGCCACTTCTCGGAAAGGCCGTCCCCCCACATCGCAACCCTACCGGCTTTGCCGACGGGCATGCCGGTGAGGGTGCAGCCGCTCGTGCCCCCCGGATGTAAGGTGTCTACGTGGTCGCTCTCCACCAACTTCTTGTCGACCTGGAGAGCCTGGTCCGGAATGCCCCGATCGTCGTAGGCGATCACCTGAACTCGACGGCCCAGGATGCCGCCCTGCTCGTTATAGATGGCTGCCATCGCGTTCATCGCGTCAAGAAAGGGCTTCCCGTAAGCGGCACCATCTCCTGAAAGCACTGTCGCGACGCCGAACTTAATGGGGCCAGCAACTTCGCCCGCGTCTGCCGGTACTCCACTCCACAACAGTGCACACCCGATCAGTGTGGCCAACGCGACACCTGAGAGCAATCCGCGATACATGATGACTCCTCCTTTCGGCTTGCCACCTAATCGACACTGGCAAGCGGTCGCCCCCTGTNNTGGACCACTGGCGTGATGGCTTGCAGGGCTCATTTCGTGTGCATATCCAGAACGCAGCGCGCCGCAACCTCACCCGCCTCCAAGGCCCTGAATGCCTCGTTAACGTCATCGATTTGATAGTGCCGGGTAATTAGCATGTCGAGTGGCAATCGGCCATCCCGGTAAAGGTTCAGCAGTCGCGGTATATCCGACCACAGCTGGGCAGAGCCATAGAGGGAGCCACGGACTACTCGCTCCTGCAACTGGAAGATCCGCGGTGGTAGGGAGATCCTCGCCTCGTTCGACGCTGCGCCAACGATCACAGTCTGCCCACCCCGAGCGGTCGCCTCAAAAGCCTGCTCCACCACCTTAGCATTCCCTATCATCTCGAAGGCAGAGTCAACGCCCCTTCCGCCGGTTAAGTCTTTGATCGCCTGAACCGGGTCCACCTCGGCCGCATTGACCACATCGGTTGCCCCTGCCTTGCGGGCCATTTCCAGCTTATCGGCCTTCACATCGATCCCAATGATCTTGTAGGCGTTAGCAAGACGTGCCCCCATGACCCCGCTGAGCCCAACCCCGCCCATGCCGAAGATCGCCACCGTGCTTCCCTCTTGAACCTGGGCTGTCTTGATCACCGCGCCGACCCCGGTCATGACCGCACAGTCAACGATAGCAGCGATGGGCATCGGAATGTCCTTCGAAATCGGCAACAATGCTCCTTCNNGAAGAAGCGGTAGGTTCCGTCTGGCATGCTGCCCATTCTCGCGTTTTTGGCGTGTTCCTCGCAAAGGGCCGGTCTGCCCGTGGCACAGTAGTAGCATTTGTTGCATGCCGTGATCCAAAGAAGCATAACGTGATCGCCCGGCTTGATCGATTTGACCCCTGCCCCGACTTCTTCGACGATACCGGCCCCTTCGTGTCCCAGGACTCGAGGCAGTTTCATTGGGAAGAGGCCATTCCGGACATGTAGATCACTATGGCAGACACCAGCGTTCATTACTCGAACGAGAGCTTCATCGTGTGCGGGCGACGCGAGCTCTAACTCCTCTACCTTGACGGGCTGGCCGAACTCATAAAGGACTACCGATTTGGTGCGCATGCTCATCTCCTCTAATGTCCAAGTAAGTGTGGCGGGCGAGCGCAGAACCCTTGTGTGGTCTTGAGGTGGGGATCTTTCTGCTGCTCTCGTCCGCGGTCTCCATTATTCCTGTTTCCCTATTCTTGATTTCAGGGGCAGGTCTTCTCTCTGGGCGTGGATATGATGTCTGAATAAATCGCCCTAGCATTGGGTCCGCTTATTTCGACAGGAGCCCGGCTGAAATCGTAGATAACTCGCTTAGCCACTAACTCCCAACTCTCCTTCCCTATGATGGGCCGTAAGGAGCTCAACCCTTGGCTATGTTGGTTTAGCCCTCATTGCCGAGGGGATTCCTCCCAGTACTGCCGGATCTCCTTCTTGTTCTCCCGAAAAGGACGTTTTTCCAGTCTGGCCACATCGAGATCGATACCGAGACCGGGCTCCGTAGACAACTCCAGAAAACCATCCACGATCTTGAGTGGTTTTGTTGTGATCTCGTCGCAGGCATCCATATGATTAAGGAAACATTCTGCGATCAGGAAGTTGGTCGCCACCGCAGAAACGTGCGCCGTGGCTGCCAGACCAATGGCGGTACCATTGTAATTGTGTGGCGCGACCGCCACAGCATAAGGCTCGGCCATCGCCGCGATTTCCAATAGCGCCAAAATCCCGCCGCAACCGCAGCTATCCGGGTTAATAATGTCTGCCGCTTGCTTTTCGAAGACTTCCCTGAAGTCTGATTTAGTATGTAGCGTCTCTCCCGTTACCACGGGAAGACCGATCTCCCGCCTGACTCGCGCTACCAGGTCGATGTTGTCCGAGAGGCAAGGCTCTTCATACCAAAACGGCTTGAATTCCTCTATCCGCTTGGCAATCCGGATGGCGTGCATCGGGGCTAATCGCCTGTGCACCTCAATCAGTAGGTCGACCATGGGGCCCACGGCCCCCCTCACCTGCCGAACCATTTCGACAGCATGATCCTCATCTCTTCGAGTGATGAATTGGCGCCACGGGCCAGGGAAGGGGTCAAACTTCATAGCGGTGAAGCCCATCTCTACTACTTTGGCGGCCTTGTCAACCACCTCATCAATAGTTTCTGCACCCTGTCTCCACCCGTTTGCATAGAGGCGAATGTTTTGCCGAGAAGGGCCTCCCAACAGGTTATAGACAGGCTGCCCTAACTTCTTGCCGAGGACATCCCACAGGGCGATCTCGATGGCACTCCAGGCGGCATAGAGGTCAGGCGAGCTTCGCTTGGTAGCCCAATCGTCAAACATCACTTGGCCCGTGTGTTTGATCTGAAAAGGATTACGTCCGATGACATACGGTGCCATGCCGTGAATGTAGGCCTCGACGGCCTTTTCTTTTCCAGAGACGACGTAAGCCTCGCCCCAACCGTGTACGCCCTCGTCAGTATCGACGCGGCAGAACAACAGGTTCTTGGCAGCTCCGGGGTCAAACAGATACGTCCTAATTTGGATAATTCTCATATACGTGTCCCTATAGTGTGCATAATAAGTGGCAAGCGCAATTGACCAATCGGCCTCGACTTGAGGAAGAGCGTCCGGCTTTAGAGTGCATGATCATATTGTTCCCATTCATGTATACAACAGTACTCGTATGAATACATTGACTATGGGATAGATACTTCCATTCCTTTCAGTTTGTCAAGTCTTTTCTGCAGCGGGGCTACGTCAAAGTCCCCTAAGTCTCAGCGAGGGGGCAGCAGGGGCGAAACTCGAGGACTGCTGTGAGGCTGGAGATCGGGCGTAAACAACCGGGGATGAAGTCCGAGCCATAAACAACCGAACGGTCGTTTACAGGGAAGAGACTCGAAAGAGACATATCTCCTTTCGTGGAAGCCACTTTGAACCTGGCGCTTCCACGCCGCAACGAACCCCCCACTTTGCCCAAACATGTCATTGCCGGCACCAGGTAGGGTGCCTATAGTCCGCCGGGTGTGTCTCGTGTGCGCATAGGAGCGAACTATGGGTCTTATCTATCTGCCGGCCTGGGCACTGCTTGGCATCCTCAGCATCGCCAGCATCACGACAACCCCTGGGTTGATGGGCTTCGTCCTGTTCATGGGCGGCACGGCGGTGGTCTACGCGCTCCTCAAACGCGGCAGCACACCCTTCACAGCGGAGGGCGTAGTCTTCTTCGCGTCCCGCTGGTCACGGGACAATCTGATCTTTCCCACCCAGGTGGCCATTCAGCCCACCCAGGTCATCCGGCACAAGGGCAAGCCGATTGGAGCCGAGGAAGAGAGCATCAGCATCACACAGGTGGCATCCGTCCGAATCGACACCGGATGGCTGTGGAGCGACGTGATCATCGAGAGCACCGGCGGGGCGAACCCGATCATCTGCCATGGTCACCTCAACACCGACGCCCGCCAGATGAAAGACCTGATCCAAGATTACCAAGAAGTGTACTTCACACGCCGGGAGCAGCCGAACGACCCTGGACGGCCGGAAGGCCAAGACCAGATGGTGCTAACCGTGAGCTTGATTGCCCTCCCGCCGACAGCGGAGCAGGACCCTATCACCGTGAGAGCCCTTACGTGTCACCTCCCTGCACGACCGGAGGAGGCGGGTCTCGAGGCAGTAGTCGCCGGACTGCTTGCCGATGGACCCGAAGAGTGCTCGATCCAGATCACCCGCGGGAAGTCGGATCGACGCTTCAGTCCGAGCCAGCCCCAGCCCGCCACGCGGCGGACCGGGAAGCGGGCCAACGCCCCAGGGCACCCGGCGTGCCCCCCCTCCTCCACAGAGAGGAACGTGACAATGCCAGGCGAAGCACATTCATGATCGTGGCTGCTCTACTTCTCGGGACCCTTGCCTGCGCGATGCCGACGCTGCCCCGCCGTCGTTCACGTCGACAGACCACATCACATTCACCAGCGATGGCGGAACTCTCGAGGCAACGCTCCGGCCGACCATGGTTGGTGTGGTATCCGGTGGGATCGGCGACCCCACAGCAGGCAACTACCAGGCCATTCACATCCCGGCTCATACTTCGTCCGCCTCCATCCTGATTGGACCGAGCGCTCCGCGGGGTCGAGCGTGAGGAACGTCAACTCCTCGGACAACCTCACCGGTCTCGGCACTTCACCAACCTAGCGGCGAATAGCACGATCGGATCGGGGACGCTCGCCGAGTTCTCCGCGTACTCAAGTGGGACGGACTCTTCTTGCATTCAAGAGCGACGATACGCTCCGGAACTGGATGACAAACTCGGAACACACGGTACCCCGGGCGTTCCCGGCACCCCTGACCGGCACGACGGAACCAGAGGTCTGGCTCCCGTGGGGAGCCGGCCTTGCAGTGATTGCGTATGGATTGCGGTACGGACGGCGGGAAGGCCAAAGCCAAATTGGATCGCAGCCTGCCCGGGGAGAAACCTCTCACAGGAGCAGGCCCATGCCCGAGGTCGCAGCACCAGACTTCACCTATCGAATTGAGCTGAACGGATCCGTACCATCGCAGATCACAGTGCGAACGGGGCGGACCAAACCAAAGACGCTGGTGACGCTCCCTCGTCCCGCAGAAGACGTCTCACTCGTTCCGGCAATCGCAACGGCAATCCTGGAACATCATTTCCAGGCAACCGCACAGCAAACCAGCGAAGCATCCGCCGCCGAGCGAGCGCATCGATACCGAAAGGCCCTCAGCCGGGTGATCAGTGCACGCCTCACGCGGGCCACGAAGGCGGCGACACTCCGAACGGCCGACATCGCGAACTCGATCCTGAAGTACGTCATCAGTCCACCGGTGGACCACTGGATCGAACGCTACACGGTGCCCAGCGAAAGCAGCGACCGGAAGTACACGGTGGGAAAGAAGGACGATGGAACGTGGGGCTGCACGTGCCCGAGGTACAAGTTCCACCACGTGGAGTGTAAGCACATCCAGGCGGTCCAGGCCCACCCCGGCTGGTACCCGCACTGTCCGGAGGACGGCTAGCGAAGCGTGTCATCCCTTCCAACTTTGACTGCCCTCGACACCAGCCGCGGACCCGCGAGAATACCGCAACCAGCCGACGGATTGGATCCCCTTCCGCCGGCGCGGAATTGAGACACGACACCGTCTGCGCGTGCCCTACTCGTCTTCCGTTTCACCCGACTATCCCACAGCAAGAGGTCCCATCATGGAATTCGCCATCGACACCTACAAGCAGAGTGCCGTCGTCACCTACAAGACCCCGAACTCCCGTCGGTTCTTCGTGAACAAGGCCAAGCGGCTGATCCGTCTTGCCCGGGTCGTGCACAACGGGCGGTTGTTCATCCCCGAGATCGTGGCCTCGCTGCGAGAAGCCGCCGAGGAGTTGATTGAGCTCGGGAACATCCTCCTGCTCACCGACAAAGGATACGAGTTCCTGAAGGGGNNCACCCAGATGACAAGATCCGCTGCAGCTTGTGCCGCACGCACCTGGTCTATCCCGCACAGATCGTCTGGCGCCGTGGCCTCCAGATCATCTCCACGTCGTCGGACATCGGGATCTACTGCCTGACCCGAGAGGCCGTGAGAAACGGCTGGGGCAAACTGCAGGACCTCATCACGCAGGTGAGGGCCGTTCGCGAGACAGTAGCCGCAAGTGACACACCGACCGAACCCGCGNNCAGCCGTAAGCGCCCGCAGAATGCCACGCGACCACGTCCGGCCGTACCGCCTGCAGCGGGTCGCCCTCCCGCTCCGACGCGGCCAGGGCCCGAGGCTACAGGCCACGAGCGCCGCAGGTCTGGCCAGGGCCTTTCAGCACCTGGCAACGGCGCCCCGCGAATCGCGCTGGAGGGGCGTGAGCCCGACAAGCGGTTTCATCGTTTACGAGCGAATCTCGTCCAGCGGCCTCCCGGGGGTCGGGGCAGAGCCGGCAGAGGTGACCCGGACGACCCTGTTGGCGGGAGCCTGCACGGTGAT
>PMIZ01000439.1 GCA_003157225.1 Actinomycetota bacterium
CATGAGCTGCGCAAGCTCAAAACTGAAGGCCAGCTCCAGCTGCTGCCCACGAAAGAGCGCATGGCCATGGAGCGCGAACTGGAGAAGCTGGAGATCAACCTGGGCGGCGTGAGCATCATGACGCGGCTGCCCGACGCCGTGTTCGTGGCCGATCCAAAGCGCGAGGCCATAGCCACCAAGGAAGTGAACAAGCTGGGCCTTCCGCTCATCGGGCTTTGCGACACAAACTGCGACCCAGACGAGGTCGAGTACGTAATCCCGGGAAACGATGACGCTATCCGTTCGTGCAGCCTCATCGTGAAGACTCTGGCCCGGGCGGTTGAAGAGGGCCGGGCCAAGGTCCAGGTCTCGGAGTTCTTGGCTGCTGAGGCTGCGCGCGTGGCCCATGCCCAGTCTCAGGCCACGCCCTACTCGTCGGGCGAGCCCGGTGGGGAGGGCTCGCGGTTCGACCCGACGGGCGCTCGTCCATCGCGCGCGCCGCGAGGTGGAGAGGGCCCCCCGAGGGGACCGGGTCGTCCGGGCCAGGGCGGCCGGGGACCAGGCGGAGGCGGCCGTCCGGGTGTGGGAGCCCGGCCGACCGGCGGTGACCGGCCAGGCGGCAGCTGGCAGGGCAGCCGCGAAGGCGGATCCCGTCCAGCTACGGGCGAGCGACCCGCTCCGGCCCGGCGTGCGCCGGCGCCAAAGCCGGCTGCTGCGCCAGTCAAAGACGCGAAGCCCTCGCCGGAAGTCACCGGCATTACCGAGGCGGCTCCGGGACTCGAAGCGGCTCCCATAGCCGCGGCGTTGCCGGCGATCGAGGCCGAACTGGCGCCTTCGATCGTCCAGGAAGCCCCGGCGGCGGCCGTCGTGGAGAGCGCTGAAGCCACCGCGGGGACCGCGGCTGCCGCGGTGTCCGAGCCCGAGGCGGCCGAAGCGGCGCCGGAAGCGAAGCCCGAGGCCTAGAGCCGCGCCGGCGCTCGCCGAGGGGAGCCCGATGGCCGGGACCGCGGGTGCGGCGGCTCGGCCCGTTGTAAGCAATGAATGACGTCTCGATGGAGGCTGCTGATGGATATCGATGCCGGACTCGTAAAGAAACTGCGTGAAGCCTGCGGCGCGGGCATCATGGACTGCAAGATGGCCCTGACCGAAGCGCAGGGCGACCTGGAAGAAGCGATCAAGGTCCTTCGTAAGAAGGGCATGGCCACGGCCGACAAGAAGTCGGCGAGAGCCACCAATGAAGGCATGGTCGACTACTACATCCACCCGGGTGCCAAAGTCGGCGTTCTCATCGAGGTCAACTGCGAGACCGACTTTGTCGCACGCAACGAGGACTTCAAGGCCTTCGTCCACGACGTGGCCATGCACATCGCTGCTGCCAGTCCGGCGTGGGTGTCCCGAGAAGATATCCCGGAGGCGACCAAGGCCGCGGAGATCGAGATCTACAGTGCCCAGGCGAAGCAATCCGGCAAGCCCGACGCGGTGGTCGCGAAGATCGCCGAGGGCAAGCTCACCAAATGGTATTCCACGGTGGTGCTGCTCGAGCAGGAATTCGTCAAGGACCCGGAGAAGACCATCGACGATTTGCGGCGTGAGATCATCGCCAAGATTGGTGAGAACATCGAGATCAGGCGGTTCGCGCGCTTCCGCGTGGGCGACGAGGTGGCCTAGGGGCGCGCACTCCAGGTTCAACTATCCGTGGGGCGGTTGTGCGGCCGGCCCGAGGGAAGGGCGAAGCGAGGCGACATGACCCAGCAAGCGGTGTGCAAGAGGGTTCTGCTGAAGCTGAGTGGCGAAGCCCTTATGGGGGACCTCAGGTATGGGATCGACCCTGAGCGGCTGCGGCTTATCGCGGTCGAGATCAGCCAAGTTGTGATGGGCGGCACTGAGGTCGCGATCGTCGTGGGAGGCGGAAACATCTTCCGTGGGGTGTCCGGCGCCTCTCAAGGCATCGACCGGGCGACCGCCGACTACATGGGCATGCTGGCAACCGTCATGAACTCCATGGCTCTTCAGGACGCGTTGCGCAAGTTGGCAGTGGACTCGCGGGTGATGTCGGCCATCTCCATGCAGGAGATATGCGAGCCCTACATCCGGGGCCGGGCCATACGTCACCTGGAGAAGAGGCGCGTGGTCATCTTCGCGGCCGGGACGGGCAACCCGTTCTTCAGCACCGATACCGCCGCGGCTCTCCGTGCCCTCGAGATCGGGGCAGAATGCATCCTCATGGCGAAGAAGAAGTACGACGGCGTCTACGATGCCGACCCGGAGACCGTGCCCGGCGCCACGCTCATCCGGCAGATCACGCACCGGGAAGCGCTGGAACGGGGTCTGCGGGTGATGGACTCCACCGCTCTCTCGCTCTGCATGGATAACGCGCTGCCCATCATGGTCTTCAATATGAGCGTGCCCGAGAACATCCGAAAGGTTCTTCGCGGCGAACACGTGGGGACGAGAGTGACGGTCGAAGGCGAGGAGAAGGAGGAACGATGATCCGGGAAGTGGTCGCCGATGGCAAACGGCGCATGGAAAGCTCTGTGGAGGCCCTGCGTAGCGAGTTCAACACCGTCAGGACCGGGCGCGCTTCCACGGGGCTTCTCGACCGGCTACACGTGGACTACTACGGAGCGAAGACGCCGCTCAAGCAACTGGCCAACCTAGCCACGCCCGATCCTCGCACCATCTCCATCACCGTCTACGACAAGGGCGCGGTCAACGCGGTGGTGCGCGCCATCCAGGAATCCGATCTGGCCCTCACCCCCAACACCGACGGTACCGTCATCCGGCTGAACATCCCTACTCTCACTGCCGACCGACGCAAAGACCTGGTGAAGTTGGTCAAGAACATGGCCGAGGAAGCCCGTGTGGCCATCCGCAACGTCAGGCGCGACGTGATCCAGGATCTCAAGGACCAGAAGAAGGAGGGGGAGATCTCCGAGGACGACGAGCATCGCGCCGAAGAGGAGGTCCAGAAGCTGACCGATAGCTTCATCGAGAAGATCAACGACGTATTGCACCACAAAGAAGAGGAGATCCTCGAGATCTGACGTGGGCTTTGTCGACCGGCTCAGAGCTTCCTGGAGGCGTGGCGGGAAAGCCGCTCCTGGCCGGACCAACGCTGGCCCGGGGGCGCTGGTTCCCTACCATGTAGCCATCATCATGGACGGCAACGGCCGTTGGGCTGGCACGCGTGCGCTCAAGCGCTTTTTTGGTCACCAGCAGGGGGCCAAGAGCGTGCAGATGGTTACCGAGACCGCCTCCCGCATCGGCCTGCCATGGCTGACGCTTTATGCCTTCTCTCTCGAAAATAATCTCAAGCGTCCGCCCGCCGAGGTGAGCTTCCTGATGCGGTTGCTCCGGTCGTATCTGGAGGGCAACGTGCAGCGCATGATGGACAACAATGTCCGTATGCGCTACATCGGTCGCATCCACGAGCTGCCTCCCGAGGTGCAGGAGAAGATGCACTGGGCCGAGGAGATAACGGCGAAGAACACCGGCACAACGCTCACGCTCGCACTCAATTACGGTGGTCGCTCGGAGCTGCTCGACGCCTTCCGCAGGCTCTCGGCTGAGATGGCGGACAAGCATATCGATCCCGCGCGACTGACCGAAGAGGACATCCATCGTCATCTGTATACGGCGAAGATGCCCGATCCCGATCTGTTGATCCGAACCTCGGGCGAGATGCGGATTTCGAACTTCCTCCTCTGGCAGATTGCCTATGCCGAGATCTTCGTCACCGGGCGCTTATGGCCGGATTTTCGCGGACTTCATCTGCTCGAGGCTATCGCTGCCTATCAGGGCCGCGAGCGCCGCTATGGCGGCCTCGGCGAGGATTCAGGCGAGGTCGAGGAAGATATGTCGCGCATCAAGATCGTCGTCAGCTAGAACGTTCCCGCTGCAAGTCTGAACAAAATAAGTAAGTACAAAACCTGTGTGTGCCCCATCCATTCGCGTACTTTGCGAATGGGTGGGAAACCTGAAATCTCAGGCGCGAAGCGCGTCTGCCTGGACGGCCAGTC
>PMIZ01000336.1 GCA_003157225.1 Actinomycetota bacterium
ACGTCGATGTTCACCACGCTGGGGTACACCCTGTTGAGAACGTTCTGCGCCGGGCTGGCTTCGTCCTCCACCACATCGACATGCCCGCCGCTCGCGGACGTGGTGGCCCCTGCCTGGGCAGTGGTGCTGGAAGTTGTGCCTCCCCCGGCGCTCGCAGTCGCGCTGCTGGTGGTGCTCGTGCTCGAGCTGCACGCGGCCAGAACCACGGCGAGCAGAAGAATCAGGCCGAAGGCCCACGGCCGCGAAAAACGTCCGCTCATGCTTGCTCCTCTCTTGACCCAAACCGCAGTGACGCGATGCATATACCCAGATTCCAAACCGTTGCGCACGACTCCCCGGCGATATAGATTGGGGGTGTGAAGCCTCCGCTCTTGGTAGTCAATCCTGTCTGCGGGTCGCGAGCCGCCGGAAAGGCCCTCCCGACGATACTCACCGCCGTGGAACGCGTGCTGGGGGACGTCGTCATCCGGTACACCGCCCGCCGAGGGCATGCGATCGAACTGGCCTCCGAAGGCGTCCGCGAGGGTCACCCTCTCATCGTGGCGGTGGGAGGCGACGGGACCCTGAGCGAAGTGGTGAACGGAGTGCTCGACGCGTCCCAGACGCCGCCCGGGGGCCAGACGGGGACGAGTTCTCCGGCTGTTGGGCTGATCAATGTCGGCACCGGAGGCGATTTTCGGCGCAGCTTAGGCATAGGCGCGGGGTGCGAGCGCAGTCTCGAGGCCCTTGCCCTGGGGCGGGAACGGATAGTTGACGTCGGCAAAGCCGTATTCAGAGACTCCGAGGGAGAGGAGGCGACACGGTACTTCGTGAACGTCCTCTCCGCCGGTCTCGGCGGCTTGGTGGACCGTTACATCGAGCAGGTTCCGGGGGCGATCGGCGGCAAGTCAAGCTACTACGTGGCCTCGCTCCGGGCGATACTCGCCGGCAGGGAGCGGTCGGTGCTGGCTCGCATCACCTGGCAAGGGGAGACTCGTGAGGAGGTGATCCCTGCCTATCTGATCGCCATCTGCAACGGCCGCTGGTTCGGTGGCGGGATGGACGTCGCGCCCATGGCGCTGCCGGACGATGGGAGGCTGGAGGTGGTGACCGTCACTGAGAGCAACAAGCTTAGTCTCATCCGCAAAATGCGGCTGGTCTACGACGGGCGTCACCTTGACCTGCCGACGGTCGGCCACTTCCCGTGCGAGCGGATCGAGCTCAGGCTGGAGGATGAGAAGCGAGAGCGCGCCTTTCTGCTCGATGTCGATGGCGACCCTCTCGGTTCTCTGCCTCTCTCGGTGGAGATCCATCCGGGCCGGCTGAGGATGCGCGCCTAAGGCTGCTGAATAATGACGCTGCNNTCGCCGCGCGCGAGACGAGGACGCAGGAAGCGCGAATAGCTGGCCTCCTAGACAGGCTCCCTTGTCTCCAAATAGTGGACCGCGTTGTAGACGGCAAAGGCCCCGCGAGCGCAGGCCGTCACGACCTGCTTGAGCTCATAGTTCGCGACGTCTCCCGCGGCGTATAAGCCTTTGCGGGACGTCAGGCCGTTGGGGTCCACTTTCACGAAGCCCAGGGCGTCGAGCTCGCATAGGTCTGCCACCAGTTGGCTTTGCGCGTCGATGCCGACAAACTCGAAGACACCGTCCACCGGCAGCACGTTCACGGTTCCGTCTTCCCTGGAGCGCAGCTTGATGCCCCGCACCTTGCCGTCCTGACCGACGATCTCGTCCACCATGTGCGAAAGGTGCATGGTGATCTGAGGGTTGAAGAAGCACTGCTCCTGAAGACACTGGGTGGCGCGCAGTTCGTCCCGCCTGTGTATGAGGTGCACCTCGCTCGCGATCTTGGCTAGATAGATCGCCTCCTGGGTAGCCGAATCGCCGCCGCCGATCACCGCCAGGACTTTGCCTTGGTAGAGAGGCCCGTCGCATGTGGCGCACCAGGAGACACCCCGGCCGGTGAATTCCGCTTCACCCGGTATCCCCAACTTCTTGGGGATCGCGCCTGTGGCCAGGATGACTACCCGCGCAGACACCTGCTGGTCTCCGACGGTCAACACGAAGTCGTCGCCTTCGGCGCGTATGGCCTCCACCGGGGAGAGAGTGCGGAACTCGGCGCCCGCATTCTGCGCCTGCTGGACCATCAGGTCCGCCAAGTCCTGTCCTGTGACACCGGCCGGAAACCCCGGGTAGTTCTCAACCAACGAAGCCGACACGATCTGACCGCCCGGCAGTCCGGTCTCGAACACTACCGTCTTCACGCGCGCCCTCGCGCCGTAGATCGCCGCGGTCAATCCCGCCGGCCCGCCGCCCACGATCGCGATGTCGATGCTCTCCGCCACGCCGTCCTCCAAGTCCTAACGCGCATTCAGCTCCACTCCCCGCAATTCGACTGCGCTCGGGCGGTAGGCCCCGCGGGAGAATCGAGGTCCCAATCGTCCATGGCGGCTATTATCGCATCACCACGGGTCGCCGCCGTGGCAGCCGCCTATGCCGCTCGCGATCTGGCCTCAGCCGAGGGGATGGACGGCTATGCAACCTACAGCGACGCCTACCTGGTCGCCATGGTCGCGCGCAACAGTGCTCCCGCGATGAACGCAGCGGATACCAGGCTGGACAATCTGCGGCGACCGATGTCCGGCGCATGGCCGTTGAGCGAGCGACCGTCCTGCTCGACAAAGCGGTCCGCCTCGCCACCCAGCAGGCTGCTGAATAACGACGGTGCG
>PMIZ01000232.1 GCA_003157225.1 Actinomycetota bacterium
CGCACCGAGCTCAAGGAGATCGACCCACCGGAGGACGTGCAGGTGACCATGAACAAAGTGGTCAAAGCCGAGAATGAGAAGGTCGCGGCCGTGGACTTCGCCACCGCCACCGAGACCCAGGCCGACGGGCAGCGCCGCGCCGAGATCAAGAAGNNCCAGATGCTGCGCAAGCTCGAAGCGGTGGAACGGGCTCTCCTGCAGAACGCGAAGGTGGTGATCCCGGCGGACACACAGTTGATCAACGTGATCGGCGACCTGGCGGGTATCGCGCCCGTCCCGATGGCCCCCAGGCCCGCGGCGCCTGAGAAGGAATAGGACCCCAAAAAAGCGTTCCGCCCTTCCGGGGGCGGGAGGGCGGAACTATTGGGAGGTATTGTATCCGGCCGCTCACCATTTCTCTTCGCGCCGCCAGAATCCTTCATCGACGCGCGCATGACGCAGCCGTGAGCGACACTCCCCATTGGGCCCTCGTCACCGGAGCCTGCTCGGGCATCGGGCTCGAGCTGGCCCGCGGCCTCGCGGCGCGCGGGCACCCTCTCGTGATCACGAGCAACCGGTGCGGCCAGATAGAGGCAGTGGCGGAGCGGATCACGGCCGAATACGGGGTCGCCGCGCAAGCGATCACCATGGACTTGGCCAGGCCCGAGGCCGCCGCCTTGCTCCACGAGGAAATCCGGCGCCGCGGGCTGCAGATCGAGATCCTCGTCAGCAACGCGGGCATGTTCTTCTTCGGGGAAGTCGCCGAGACCGACCCGTCGAAGGCCGACGCTATGCTGCAGCTCCACGTGGTGACCCCGTCCCTGCTCGCGCTCTATTTCGGACACGACATGCGGGAGCGAAGGAGCGGCCATATCCTGTTCGTCTCCAGCGCTTCGTCGTTCGGCGACTTCCCTGGGATAGCCTTCTACGGAAGCTCGAAGAAGTACCTGCGAGGGTTCGCCGGCGCGTCGCGCGAGGAACTTCGCCCCTGGGGCGTCAACGTCACCTGCTTGGCTCCCGGAGCGGTGGCGACCGACCTCTACGACCGAGGCACGCGGGCCGTCCAGGTCGCGGCCCGATTCAGGCTGCTGCGAGATCCGGAGGCGGTCGCGGGGGCGGCGCTACGCGGGATGTTCCGGCGCAGGGGCCTCGTGCTGCCCGGCCCCGGTGCCAAGCTCATGGCGGTGGGAAGCGCGCTCGCTCCCAGCTGGCTAGTCAGGCTTGCGCGGACGCACACCCACTACTTGCCACAGCCGCGGAACTGAGCCGAGCCAGCGCCGGCCACTCACGTGCCAAGTTCACAGTAGCCCCTCGCTCTCGAGACATTCGCGGAGACCGCGGATCCCGGCAACGT
The DNA here is from genome assembly GCA_003157225.1 of Actinomycetota bacterium. The sequence continues at coordinate 1,334 of PMIZ01000232.1, forward strand.
GGAACCCACGTATGCCGACAGCCTCTGCGCCTTCGACATTCGAACGAGAGTCGTCGAAGAACCGGACGTTCTCGGGCCGGACTTGGAGACTGTTGAGGACGACTTCAAAGGCTTCCGCATCCGGCTTTACCTCACCAGCCAGATGCGACGAGAACGCCGAATCGAAGTTCCTTGTGAAAGTCGCCAGCTTCGCCCAGTGCAGCTCGTTGCAGTTGGTGAGGCAACTGACGTGATGATCACCGCGCAGCCGAGCGACGACCTCAGTCGCCCCCGGGTATGGCTCGCCCAACCATGACACGAGTGCGTCAAGGAAGGCTTGGGGGTCTGACTGCGCTCCCCACTCGCGCAGGAACCGGGTCGCGAAGATCCCCGGTGAGATTCGCCCCCGTTCGAAATCGCGGGCAGAGGCCGAGCGGAGCCATCGCTCCCTGACAGTCTCCTCGTCAAGCGGTCGATCTAGAAAGGCCCCCAGTCCGTCGACGATATGCTTGTTCTCGACGAGTACCCCTCCGAGGTCGAAGAGCAGTACCGACGGGCGCTTCTCCGGCTGCCGAGAAGAGATCATGCTCCCACCTGTCGTCTTGTCGCCGCGAGACCGCAGGGGAGTCCTCTTTCTACCAGACCCTCCACCAAGGGCGACACGTCTTGGTCTTGACTGTGACCTTGACCGAGCTGCTCCCCAGCATACCGGTGAGCTGCTCAAGGGCCTCCTGGATTTTGGCCGCATCCTGCCCGGCGAAGGTTATCAGTTCGCCGCACGCCCGACAGCTGGCATTCCTCCCTGGGGAGATCTCATCCAGCGGCACGGCGAAGCTCTGGTGGCACTTCGGGCAAGGGATATTGGCTTCCTGGGTCTGCCGCCGTCCTGGTGGCTACCGCCGCGAGAGAGCACGCACCACCTGTTGCTCGGACGTGCCGGGTTGAGGATAGGGCTGCCGCCCACCCCCCTTGCCGGGCAAAGCGACCGGCTGCTCCTCATAGAGCACGCTGTGCTTGCCATGCTGCTTGACCCGATACATCAACGCGTCGGCCATCTTCAGTGCTTCGTCCAAAGACGCCGGCGGAGTTCGGTACAGAGCCACGCCGATGCTGAAGCCCACCGGCCATCCATGCTGCTCGGCCTCGCTATTGAGCGCGCGATCGATCTTGCCGAAAGCCGCCTCAGCGCCGTGGCGTCCGGTCTCGGGCATCAGTACGGCAAACTCGTCACCGCGAAGCCGTCCGACGACGTCGCTGCAGCGGAGAGACCGACTGAGAGCGGCGGCCACGCCCTGCAGCACGCGGTCGCCGGCTGAGTGACCCTGGGTGTCGTTGACGGCCTTGAAATCATCGATGTCGATGTATGCCAGAGCCAGCGGGTGATGGTGGCGCGCCGCAAGTTCGAGGAGCCTGCCGCAGACTTCGCCGAAGGCCCGGCCGTTCAGAACGTGTGTGAGGTCGTCCGTCCTAGCCAGAAGCCGTTCGTGCGTGAGATGAGTCCGAAGAATCACCAGAAGCGACGCCGTGATCAAGAAGAAACCCAACCGCACCGCGGCGTTCTCCACGAGCATCAGCCAGTGGCTGTAGGTGAAGCCGCCGGCGTAGTCGGCGACGAGCCACATGGCCGTAGACACGGCGCACATGCCGAACCCCGCCCAGCGCGGCGCGTACCACGCGACCAACGCTATGGGAAGCAGGTAGAAGATCGAGAGCGACAACTCGAGCCCCGTCACGTAGTCGAGGGCACCCACCAGGGCGGCCAAGGCGAGGCCTGCCGCCAACACGAAAGCGGGCGGCTTGTTCGCGAACGCTCTTGCCAAAAGGTGCGTCTTCATGTATCAGCTCATCGACGGATATTCAACTTTCCCTTAGACGTCCCTCCCCATTCCGGTCCGCAAAGAGGCGGGAGCCCCGCCGTGGCGGGGCTCCCGAGCACGAGCCGTCGAGGCTCGAAGTGTCGAGCTCGACCCTACTTCTTCAGCGGGGTGATGTTCTGGAAAGTGGGGTTCGAGAAGACTTTCTCGAGGCACTGGCCGCTCTCCTGCATCTTGGCCTTGCCCACGGAGTAGCACACGCAGAAGGCCACTTCCATGATCTCTTCGTCCGTCGCGCCGGCGGCCTTGGCGTTGCAGGCCTGAGGCAGAACGCCGTCCCAGTGGTTGGTCATCATGTACAGGCCCACCAGGAGCAGGTACCGGGTCTTGGGATCCAGGATGCCCCGGTCCAGCAACTGGGCCAGCTGATTCTGGGCGAACGTGTGGAGCATCTCCACTTTGTTGTCAACCCAGAAGTCCAGCGTCGGGTCGCCTTTGGCGCCCGGCGCGTAGCCCGGGCGCTGCATGGCCCAGGACGCCAGAATCTCTTGGCCAGTCTTGGCCGCTTTCATTGCCTTGACGACTTCTACTTCCTCCGGTCGTGGCATTTGCCGCTCCTTTCGCTTGATTCCTTGCATTAACGCGCTGCCCTTTGTTGGTTCTGGGTCGGGTTCGCGCGAGTGGACACCTTAGGCATTTACATCACAGTGTACTTCGGACCACCCCCGCCCTCGGGCGGAACCCACTGGATGTTCTCAAATGGATCCTTGACGTCACACGTCTTGCAGTGGACGCAGTTGGAGAAGTTGATCTTCATGTCCTTCTTGCCGGTCGACTCGTCGACCGTGATCTCGTACACGCTCGCCGGGCAGAACCTCACGCACGGGTTCTGGTACTGCTCCGAGCACTTGCCCAGGCAGGTGGCGAGATCCAAGATCCTCAGGTGGCAGGGCTGGTTCTCTTCGTGCGTGGCGCCCGAGTAGTAGACGTCGGTCTCCTTGTCGAAGGTCAGCTTGCCGTCGTACTTGATTTCGCCCACCGATTCCTCGGAAGGGCGAGCGGTCCCGTACTTCGCCACGACCGACTTCGTGTGCTGGTAGTCGGGCTTGGCCGGTAGCCTATCCGCTATTACCTTCCCGCCCAGTACGAACTGCCCGACCGCGGCCGCCATACCACGATAAAGGCCCCTCGTCATCGCTTGGTGGAAGTTCCGGACCTTGCGGATCTCCTTCATCTCCCGAGTCCCCGCCAACGCCTTTTCGTAGCGCGCAAGCACCGCCTCGGAGAGATCGTCGGCCACAAGTCCGGCGAAGATGGCCTCGGCGGCCAACATGCCCGACCTGATAGCGATGTCGATACCCTTGATCTTCTGGCTGTTGAAAAGGTTGGCCGCGTCGCCGACGAGCACGCCACCGGGGAATGTGAGTTTCGGTATCGAGAATAGGCCGCTCACCGGGACGGTCTTCGCTCCGTACTGCACCAGCTTGCCGCCCTCAAGCAGAGCGCTGACCATCGGGTGCAGCTTGAACTTCTGGAACTCCCGGTGGGGATCCATGAAGGGATCAGAGCAGTCGAGACTGACCAACTGCCCAACCGAGACGAGGTTGTTGCTCATGCCATAGATGAAGGCGCCCCCGAAGGTATCCGCCTTCATGGGATAGCCCATCGTCTCGATGATCTCTCCCGGCTGGACGCGTCCCATGGGAAGCTCCCAGACTTCCTTCACCCCGACTTCGAACCCGGCCGGGTTCTTGCCCCGGTCAAGACCGAAGTGCGCGATCACGTCCTTTGTCAGACTTCCTCTGGAGCCCTCGCCGAACACCGTGACCCGAGCGTGGATGTCGTTGCCGGGCTCGAAGTTCGGCTTCTTGGCACCCTTCGCGTCGATGCCTTTGTCGCCCGCCCGTACCCCGATGACCTTGTTTTCGTCGTAGAGCACCTCGACACCGGCGAAGCCCGGGAACAGATAGGCGCCGCCCGCTTCCACCAACCCAGCCATCCACTGGTTCAGCTTGGACATGGAGACAACGACGTTCCCATGGTTGTTGAGCGGAGGCGGAGTGATGGGGCTCTTGATCTTGCCGTTCTTGGTGAGGAAGTAGACCGACTCCTTCTTGACCTCAGCCTCGATGGGCGCGCCCTTCGCCAGGTAGTCGGGAACCAGCTCTTTGAGCGAAGTCGGATCCATGACCGCCCCGGAGATGCCGTGGGCGCCCAGAGTCGCGCCCTTCTCGAGGACGGCGATCATGACCTCGCTGAGCTTCTTGCCCTCGCCCTTCTTGTTGTGGGCCTCGATGAGATTGCACAGATGAAGCGCGCTGCTCAAAGAGGCAATGCCACCACCGACGAATAGGACGTCGACCTCCATGACTTCTCGTCCATCAGTCATTGGCACACGCTCCTCTCTCCATGAGTTGTCTTCCGGATCGGGACCGGACGGTCACCATCAACCCGGCAAATCCGCTCTCGTCGGGCCGACCGGCCGGCGGGACTATCCAGAGCGCCAGCCTCAGGACGCCGCCTTGCGCCTGCGGATCTCTTCGGTGAGTGCAGGGAGCACGACGAACAGGTCGCCCACGATGCCGAAGTCGGCGAACGAGAAAATCGGCGCTTCAGGATCTTTGTTGATAGCCACGATGCAGTCAGAGGTCTGCATGCCCGCGCGGTGCTGAATGGCGCCGGATACGCCGGCGGCGATGTACAGCTTGGGCGAGACGGTCTTGCCGGTCTGGCCCACCTGCGACTGATGGTGCATCCAACCGGCGTCGACCACCGCGCGGGTGGCGGCCACCGCGGCACCCAGTTCACTAGCGAGGGCCTGAATGAGAGCGAAATCCTCAGCGCTGCCGACGCCCCTGCCTCCGGCCACGATGACGGAGGCTTCCTCCAGGCTGATGACCCCGGCGTTCTCCGAGACCACCTCGATCACCTTGGCCGCAAGACCGCTGGCGCCGAATCCCACCGTGAGAGGCACCACTTCGGGCTCACGAACTGCTTCTTCACGCGCGAACACGTTCGGCCGCACAGTAGCCACCGCTGTGCTGGTGGTCGCCTGTTTCTCTACGATGATGTTGCCGCCGAAACACGGGTGGGTGGCGACGAAGCCGCCATCCCGAAACTCGAGGCCGGTGATGTCTACGAGCAGTCCGGCCCCAAGGCGCGCTGCGCAGCCAGAGGCGACGTCGCGGCCGTCGGGCGAGCCCGAGCAGAGCACCATGGCCGGATCGGCAGCCTGAACCGCGGCGACCGCGGCGTCGATGAACGGCCCGGGACGGAACACAGCCGCCTCAGGGCTTTCTACTACATACACGCGGTCGGCGCCGTAGCGCCCGGCCGCTGCAACCAGCGGCGCGGTGGCGGCGTCGATGACGACCACGCTCACTGGTCCGCCTGCGCCCGCGAGTGTCCGCGCTTGGGTGATGCTTTCCAGCGTAACGTTGGCGAGCTTGCCGTCCTTCGGCTCGGCTACGACGAGGATGCCTTTTTTGTCAGTCACTGGTGTTCCCCCAGACTAGATGAGCTTCTCGGTGGCCAGAAAATCGGCGATGTGCTGAGCGCCCTTGCCGTCATCCTCTAGGGTCGTCCCGGCCTTGCGGGGCTCGGGAGAACGGGCGGACAGCACGCGGGCCTTGGCGGAAGAGAGACCGACCTTGCCCTGGTCGAGGGATAACGCAGCTGCGTCCTTCGTGTCGAGGGGCTTCTTCTTCGCCCCCATGATGCCCATCATGGACGGATAGCGGGGCTCATTGATCCCCTTGATGACGGAGAGCACCGCGGGCGTGGGGCACTCGTACCGAACGTAGCCCAGTTCCGTCTCCCGGTTCACTGTGAGCGTGGAGCCCTGGACCTCTACCTTCGCGAGCGCAGAGAGCAACGGCGCCCCAAGCAACTCGGCCACGGCGGCCGGAACGCAGCCGGTCTCGCCGTCGGTGGAGCGCACGCCGAAGAGCACCAGGTCCCACTGAAGGCCCTTGAGCGCTTCCGACAGAACATAAGCGGTCGCCTGGGCGTCGGAGCCCGCCAGCGTCGGATCGGTGACGAGCACCGCCTTGTCGGCGCCCATGGCCAGAGCCTTGCGTACAGCATCGGTGGCCGTCTCCGGACCCATGCAAACCACGGTGACTTCGCCGCCCTGCGCCTCCTTGATGCGGAGCGCTTCTTCGACCGCGAACTCGTCATAGGGATTGAGTATGGAGGTGACGCTACGGTCGAGACGCCACGAGGTGGGGTCGAGCTTCGCCGGAGCCTCCGTGTCGATTACCTGCTTCACGCATACAGCGATATTCATCAGCCATCCATTCCTTTTGTCATGGGGAGCCAGCCGCCATCCCCTCGCGGGGCTGCGAGCCAGTTACATGATAGTCCCGGAGGGTGCCGGAAGAGGCCTTTCCGCCAACTTTTCAATAGGCCACTCAAAGTATTACAATAGTGTATAGATGGAACTTGATCGCTTGAAATCCTTTGTGGCTGTGGCGGAGGCCCGTAGTTTCAGCCGGGCCGCGCGCACCATGCACACAACTCAACCCACTCTCAGCCGCCAGATCGCGCGCCTCGAGAGCGAGCTGGGAGCCACGCTCTTCGAGCGGTACGGACGCCATGTCGAGTGTACTGTCTCGGGGCAGCTTCTGCTTCCCCTGGCCCGGGCCATCATCACTCGGACCGAGGACGCGATCAGCCTCATCCGCGAACAAGCCGGCACCTCGTCGAGCAGCGTGCGTTTCGGTGCTGTGGGCAATGTGATGGCCCTCCTCTTGACCCCGATCTTGGTGACGTTCCTGACCGCCCATCCGAACGTGAGCGTTGACCTGAGCGAGAAGGACGATGCCCAGCTTGAAGAGGCGGTGGTGAGTGGAGAGCTCGACTGCGCGGTAATGACTCCCTGGGGTTCGAGCCGGGCGTCTTCTCAGCACCTTCTTACCGAAGAGATCCTACTGGCGGTGCCCTGCGACCATAGGCTTTCCAGCCTACCGATGGTCTCTCTCAGGATGCTTGCCGGCGAGTCGATACTGTTGCCTCGGGCCACGATGAATGCGGGAAACGTATTCGCGGATACACTGCGTCGCGCGGGGGTCGAGGCGAAGATATCCTACCGAGCCAACTACCCCGAGTTGATTAAGGCGCTCGTGAAGAGAGGCCTGGGGGTGGCACCCATGCCAAAGATGTTGGTGTCTCCTGGAAGCCTCGAAGGGCTCGTGGTCATCCCCTTCGACAAGCCGCTCTACCGCGACCTCGACATCATCTATCCGCGTGACCGGCCCCTCCAGGGCGGGGCACGGGCGCTTGTGGCGCACATCAGGGCCGCGGTCGCCACCCGGGGCATGGCGCAACAGCCCTAGACTGTCCGAGGCGTCTTTCGGCGGCTGCATGGCCGGCCGTTACTTATACGCTCCCGTAATACCAACCTTCACTCATGAAAAGTTGCATGGAAGTGTCGTTCACGTCCCCTGCGCGGGCTATGATATGCGCGCCGGCCGGCCGTCGGCAGGGCGGGCTGCCAGCTTGGCCCGGCAACACAGCGCGAGTCGAGCCTGAACCCCGGGCGCGAGAAGGAGATGATCTATGGACTTCAGACTCACCGAAGAGCAGGAAATGATCCGCGATATGGTGCGGGACTTCGCTCAGAACGAAGTGAAACCCGTGGCCATGGACTACGACCACAAGACCGACCCAAAGGATTGCGTACCCTGGGATCTGCTCAAGAAGGCCTCGGCGCTAGGACTGCGCACTGCCGCCATTCCCGAGAAGTTCGGCGGCGTGGGCGCCGACTACCCGACGCTCGCGATCATCCTCGAGGAACTCGGCGCGGCTGATCAGGGCTTCGCCACCATCCTCAGGGGCTGCTACACCGAATCGCCCAGACTGGTTGGCGAACTGACTCCCGAACTGCGGGACGAGTGGCTGACCAAGTTCATGGAAGACGACACCTTCCTCCTGGGCCTCGCCCGCTCGGAGCCTGACGCGGGCACCGACTCGCACTTCCTCTATGACGCCCCAGGCGCTTCGATCCAGACCTATGCTGTCAAGCAGGGCGACGAGTACGTCATCAACGGCACCAAGCACTACATTTCGTGCGGCGGTGTCGCCAAGCTGTACTTCCTCTACGCCCGTACGGACAGGAAGGGCCCTATCTCGACGAGCCTGAGCTGCTTTCTGGTGCCTGCCGATGCTCCCGGCTTCAAGGTGGGCAGGTTCCACAACAAGCTGGGCAGAAGGCTGCTCGCGAACGCCTCGCTCATCTTTGAAGACTGCCGCATCCCGGCTAGGTACCTGCTAGGAAATGAGGGAGAGGCCTGGGGTACCGAGGGTGAGTGGGGCGGCCCGCAGTTCGACTGGTCGAAGACTCCGCAGGGCGTACCGCCGCCGTTCGGCCTCCTAGGCGCAGCCGCGAACCTGGGGACAGTGAGGTCTGTGTACGAAGAGGCCCTCCAATACTCCAAGGAACGTGTCCAGGGCGGCAAGCCGATCGTCGGGCACCAGCACGTGGCCATGAAGCTGGCCGAGATGAAGATGCAGTACGAGGCGGCGCATGCATACCTCATGCAGTCCGCCTGGTCGTACAAGGAGAAGTACGAGTACAACCCCAAATCCGGCATGCTGGTCAAAGCGTTCGTCGACCACATCGGCGTGAACTTCGTGAACATCACCTGCGGCATCATGGGCGGCTACGGCACCACCGATGACGACGTGCCGTTCGGCAAGCACCTCAGGGATGTCTACTGCATGCTCCATGGCTTTGCGACGACCGAAATGGCTCTGCTGAACGGGGCACCGACCGCGTAGGTGGGTCACCACCCCGTGGGAGTGGCTCAAGGAAGGACATCAAAGGCATGGCAGAACAGACATTTGTAAACTGCACGGGCGGTGGCCCGATCAGGGTGCATGTGGAGGACGGCAAGATCACCAAGGTGCGACCCCTGGTGTTCGACGAGACCGACGCGCCTTCGTGGACCATCGACGTGGACGGCGAGAAGTACACGCCCTATAGGAAAGCCTGCGTGGCGCCGTTCACCCTGACCGAGCGGGCGAGGGTGTATTCGGACGAGCGGATTCTCTACCCCATGAAGAGGGTGGATTTCGATCCCAAGGGGGATCGAAATCCCCAGAATCGCGGCAAATCCGGCTATGAGAGGATCAGCTGGAACGAGGCCCTCGACTTGGTCGCAGGCGAGATGAAGCGCATCCGGTCCGACTACGGGCCGGAAGCCATCATGTCGCGCGGTTCCTCTCACCACAACTGGGGCAACCTCGGTTACCGGTCGAGTGCGTGGGCCCGCTTCTTCAACACCATCGGGTTCACCGACATCCTCGACAACCCCGACAGCTGGGAAGGCTGGCACTGGGGTGCCACCCACGCCTACGGCTACTATTGGAGGCTGGGTAACCCCGAGCACTATGACCTGCTCGAGGACGCGCTCCGCAACACCGAGCTCCTCGTCTCGTGGGGCAACGATCCCGATACCACCCACGGCATCTACGGCGGCACCGACTCCGCCGTGTGGCGCCTGTGGCTGCGTGAGCGAGGCATCAAGACCATCTTCATCGACCCCTTCCACAACTACACCGCGGCGCACGTGGGCGAGAAGTGGATCGCCTATCGCCCCGGCACCACCTCGGCTCTGGCCGTGGCCATTGCCTATGTGTGGCTTGAGGAAGGCACCTACAACAAGGAGTACGTCGCCGCTCGCACCCACGGGTTTGACGAGTTCAAGGACTACGTGCTCGGCACGACCGACGGCGTTCCCAAGACCCCCCGCTGGGCGGCGGAGATCACCGGCGTCGAGGCCCGCACCATTGTCGCGCTCGCCCGTGAATGGGCGTCCCACCGCACCTCTCTCGCCGGCGGCACCAAGGGTGGCGAAGGCGGCGCCTGCCGTCAGGCGTATGCGACCGAGTCCGCCAGGCATCTCATCTTCCTCCAGGCCATGCAGGGTCTTGGCCTGCCGGGCATCAGCATCTGGGGCACGGCCAATGGGCCGCCGTACAACCACACGTTGGAGTTCCCGGGCTACGCGCAGGGCGGCTTCAACCTGATCGCCGAGAAACCGGCCATCAACTCGGTCAAGCAGCGGCTCTACAGGCTCACCGTTCCGGATGCCATCCTCGACGGGCAGATCGCGTGGATGGGCGAAGGCTTCTGCGGCAACTCGCTCGAGCAGCACTTCACCAACTTCACGTACCCGCTGCCCGGTCACTCCCAGGTGAAGATGTTCTACCGCTACGGCGGCTCGTTCCTCTCCACCATGACCGATACCACCAAATGGGTGCGAATGTACCAGAGCGACAAGCTGGAATTCGTGGTCAACCAGGACTGCTGGTGGTGCAACGAGACCAACTTCGCCGACGTCATCCTGCCGGCCTGCACCAACCTGGAGCGCACCGACATCGCCGAGTGGGCAAGCTCGGGCGGCTATTCCCTGCACGCCTCGGGCAGCGCCAACCATCGCGTCATCGTCTACCAGCAGAAGTGCGTGGAGCCGCTGGCCGAGTCGAAGCCGGACTACGACATCTTCGTGGAGCTCGCCAAGAGGCTGGGCTACGAAGAACAGTTCACCGAGGGCAACACCTGGGAGGACTGGATCAAGAAGATGTACGACTGGTCCGACATGCCCAAGTACATGGACTACGAGGACTTCAAGAAGAAGGGTTACTTCATCGTCCCACAGATCCCAGAACTACAAGCCGACCTACGCCCTCCGCTGGTTCGCCGAAGGCAGGCCGTGCGACACGCCCGACACCAGCAACCCGAAGCGCGGCACCGACAAAGCCCACGAGCTGGCGACCGATACCGGCAAGATTGAATTCGTCTCGCAGAGCCTGATGCGGCACACGCCCGACGACGACGAACGCGCGCCCATGCCCAAGTACATCCCCAGCTGGGAGGGCCACGAGTCGGAGGCTGTTCAAGAAGTTCCCGCTTCCAGCTCATCTCCCCGCACCCCCGCTTCTCGTTCCACACGCACCACGACACGCGTGTGCCGTGGCTCTCTGAGATCCCCGAGCACCGCATGTGGATCGAGGGCTACAACTATCAGGTGTGCCGCATCCACCCAGCAGGACGCCGAAGCCAGAGGCATCAAGCATGGCGACATCGATCAAGCTGTACAACGACCGGGCCGCGGTCCTCGTGGGAGCCTACGTGACGGAGAGAATCAGACCCGGCGTGGTCCACTCCTACGAGGGAGCGTCCAGGTACGACCCGGTCGAAGCCGGCAACCCAGACAGCCCCGACAAAGGCGGCTGCATCAACCTGCTCAGCCCCGGCCGGATGATGTCCAAGAACGTCCCCGGCATGGCGCCGAACTCCTGTCTCGTCGAGATGACCAAGTGGGAGGGATGACACATGCCTAGATACGGAATGGTCGTTGACGTCACCCGCTGCGACGGCTGCTACAACTGCTTCATCGCCTGCAAAGACGAGTACTGCGAGCAGGCCAAGCCCGGCTACTCGGCGGCAGCGCCGATGACCGGCCAAGAGTGGATGAAGATCCTTCCCAAGGAACGCGGTCAGTTCCCCAAGGTCAAGCAGGACTACATTCCCATGCCCTGCATGCAGTGCGAAGCGCCCGGTTGCGTCAAGGGATCGGAAGGCGCGGTCTACAAGCGTCCCGACGGTATCGTGCTCGTGGACCCGAACAAGGCAAAGGGGCGCAAGGAAGTCGTCGCCAAATGCCCGTACCGGAGGATCTACTGGAACGCGGCCGAGCAGGTGGGCCAGAAGTGCACGTTCTGCGCGCACTTGCTGGACGCCGGTTGGAAGGAGCCCCGCTGCGTGGAGGCCTGCCCCACGGGCACGCTCATCTTCGGCGACCTCGACGATCCTAGCAGCGACGTGGCGAAGGCCTGGAAAAAGGCTGAAGTCATGCACCCCGAGTACAAGCTCGGCGACAAGGTGCGCTTCATCGGCCTACCGAAGAACTTCGTGGCCGGTTCGGTCGCCTATGCCGACAAAGATGAATGCGCCAAGGGAGTCACCGTGACCCTCCAAGGCGAAGACCGGACCTACACCACCCAGACGGATGGCTTCGGCGACTTCGAGTTTGAAGGGCTGCCCGGCAACAAGGCCTACAAGGTCAAGATCGCCGCTCCGGGCTACCAGCCTCGTGAGATCGACGTCAAGACCAGCAAAAGCATCTACCTGGGAGACATTCTCTTGTAGGAGTTTCTCCGGCCTTGGAAGAACGTCCCCCGTCCGAGGCCGGTAAGGCCAACAAGAAGAGCCCCGCGAAGGCGGGGCTCTTCTTGTTGGGAAACAACCCGCGCGTCCCTAGAAGGCCGGATCGACCACCACATCGAGCAAGTAGGGAGCGCCGGAGGCCAGTGCGTCGTGCAGCGCCTCCTGAAGCTTCGCGGGGTCGATCACTCTCTGGGCGGTGACGCCCAGACCAGCCGCGATCTGGCAGAAATCGATCTCGGGCGGGGATAGCACGGTGCCCAGATCCCGTCCCTTCACGCCCTCCCCCAGTATCTTCGTCTTCATCATGCGCACCTGCCGATAGGCATGGTTCGATAGGATGATGAATGTGACGGGAATCTGGTAGTGGGAGGCGTTCCAGAGGCTCTGGATGGACCACATGGCGCTGCCATCGCCGCTGACGCACACCACTGGTCTATCCGGCGATGCCAGCTTCACACCCAAGGCCATCGGCAATCCGCCGCCGATGCTCCCGCCGCCACGAGCCCGAAGGTAGCTCCTGAGATCCCCAAAGGGTATCGTGCGCCTGAGGATGGCCGAGTACGACCAGCAGTCGTCCACGATCCTCGCTCCCGGCTCGATGGCGTCCCTGATCTCGGCCATCAGCCTGGTGCCCGAGATGGGGATATCATCCCACTCGGCCTGGACCTTCTGCTCAAAGGCCCGCACCATTACCTGTTTCTCGAGAGAGATGCTGATCACCCGTGCAGCGGCTGCCAGTCTGGCTTCCGGAGTGCGCCGGCCTTCGAGCGCCTGGTTCAGTCCATCGAGAGCCGGCTTGATATCGCCCTCCACGGCGCACGCCGTCGGGAAGTTCTTGGCTATCTGCCACGGGTCGTTGTCGATCTGCACCACCTTGGTCGAGGCCGAGACGAGAGGCTTTGGTAGATGTATGGCTTGCTGGAAGAACAGGGCTCCCACAACCACCAGTACGTCGACAGCTTCCAGGAGGTCCCTGGTGGCGAGACTGTTCGGGTCGAGGTCCCCGAGATACTGGGGATGGGCCACCGGGAAGTTGACGTCGCTCATCCATGGCTGATAGACCCTCGCCCCGATCAGTTCCGCCAGGTGGACTACTTCGTCCAACGCTTCACACTTCGTCACTCCATCCTCGACGATGATGGCCGGGTTCTGCGCGGCGCAGAGCAGTCCGGCCGCAGATTCGATGGAGCGAGGGTCGGGACGAAGCCTCGTGTGGGAATGGCAGCTCGGCGTGTACTCGAAGTCGAACTCCTCGGCCAGCACATCCGACGGCAGCGACACCACCACCGGCCCCATCGGAGGGTGAGCCGCCACCTTGAAAGCGCGGCGCATGACGGTGGGTAGGTCCTCGGGGTGGATCACTTCGACCGCCCACTTCGCGAAGGGAGCGGCTATCTTGACCAGGTCGTCCGACATGGCGGGCTCTTCGGCCAGCAAGCGGCTGTCCTGCTGACCGACTGTGACCACCAGAGGTACGCCCCCATGGTAGGCGTTTGACATCATGGGAAGAGAGGCGGCCAGGCCCGGGCCCGTGTGGAGGTTGAGGACCCCGGGCTTGCCGGACATGCGGGCATAGCCCTCGGCCATGCCCACTGCCACTATCTCGTGTAGACAGAGCACGTACTTGAACTCCGGATGGTCCTCCATCGCGTCTATGAATTGCGCCTCGGTGGCCCCCGGGATGCCAAAGACGTACTCGACGCCTTCGCTCCGCAGGATGCGCATGAGCGCTTCTTTGCCGGTAACCGTGGACATCGGTCTTGTCTCCTGTCTCGGTGCTAACTGGTGCCCAGGCGCTCAGCCTGTGGGTCGCGGCTGGCGCAGAATCAGTCGAGGCCGACGGGGACGCCCTTGACCCCCCGGCTCGGCCCCCTAGCCTTCCTGTGGCAGGTACTTCGCCAGGTCGACGTCGACGAAGGGCGAGCGCTCGAACCGGTCTTTGAGGTCGTAGGGCACCGTGCAGTCGAAGATCGTCTTGCAGCTGATGCTCGAAGCCCTCAGAAGCGGGTTGAACTCCGGTGTCGCCGACGGGTCAAGGGTGTGGCACTTGACGGCGGGGATGAAGACGGTACTGACGTCACCCTGAAAGCGCGTGGTCATTGCCCACATCACGTCGGTGGAGTCGTAGAGGTCCACGTCCTCGTCCACCAGGATGACGTGCTTCAGCTCGGAGAACGCCGCGAAGGCCACTATGGCCGCCTGCCGCTGCCGGCCCTCGTCGGTGGGCAGCCGTTTCTTGATCTGCAGAATGGCGAGGTACTTGCCGCCACCGGCTGGATGACAGTACACGTTCTGAAGAAACCCGGGGATAGCGTCTTGGACCAAACGGTAGATGCTCGCCTCGGTGGGAAGGCCCGAAAGGGTGACATGCTCCTCCCCCGGGCCGACCAGGATCTGGAGGATCGGCTTCCGCCGTGTGGTTATTCCGGTGACACGAAAGACCGCCAGATTCCGTTGGGCCTGGCCGAGGTAGCCGGGGAACTCCGGCATAGCCCAGCCGGCACCGGTGTGCTCATCTTCGTCGCACCGCTCCCCGGGGCGAAACTCGCCTTCCAACACGATCTCGGCGCGCGCGACAGCCTTCGCCGCCGGCTGGGTGACGCACGCGACCAGCTCGACCGGGCGGTTGCGCAGTCCTCCCCCGATGGTGAGCTCGTCGAAGCCGAGCGGCGTGGTTGGCGCTTCGAAGGACGTAGCCACGTAGATGGCCGGGTCCAGGCCGATGCTCACCGAGACCGGCAAAGGCTTGCCCGCCGCTTCCGCCTTGAGGCGGAACTCGTCGATGTGGCGGCCCGGGGTGAAGCTGACGCTCAGCCTGTCTGGGCCGAGCACGCACATGCGGTGGATGGTTACGTCGGAGACGCCGGTCTCGGGGTCCTCAGCCCGCATTAGCCCCATGTTGAAAAAGGGCCCGCAATCGCGGTCGGTGCTGACGATCGGCGGTATCACCTGGTTGAGGTCGAACGGGGGTTTGATGACCACTTCCTGGCAGGGTGCCTGCTCTGCCGGCACGACCACCGGCGGGACGGGCCGGTTGAGCGCCTTCAGAAGATCGAAGGCCAGTCGCTCGGGGGTGCTACCGAGGAGGAGCGCGGTCCGCTTCCTGCTGGCAAGGATGCCCGCTACGACCGGAACGTCGTACCCCTTGACGTTCTCGAAGAGCATCGCCGGCCCGATCTTGGTGGGAGGAGCGACCGGTGTCCCCGCGCCGACTTGGCGATAGACGCCCGCGAGCTCGAGATACGGATCGACCTCTACCTTGGTCGAGACAAGCTGCCCCGGCGCTTGGCCGAGGAACTCCAGAGCGCTGCGCAGATCGGTGATGTCCGAAGCTCTCATGAAAGCAAGGTACTGTACTTACTCCACGGAAGCAAGGCGACTGCAGGCCCGGAGGCCGGCCGTCCCGCTCTGTGCAGCGACCGTTCTATTCCGTCGCATTGGCTAGGAGAACCACCGCCGGTTGTCTCCAGAGCCCATCTCTACCGATCAGCCCTTCCGCCTCCACCGGGCCCCAGGTGCCTGGCTCGTAGACGTTGAGCGGAGTGACGTCACCAAGGACCGGTTCGACGATGCGCCAGGACGCCTCCAAGCTGTCCTCGCTGGCGAACAGCTCCTGCTGGCCGTTCATGGCGTCGCTCAGCAAACGCTGGTACGGAGTGCTGTGGCTGCCCGCGCGCGTTGTGACCATCAATTCGACGTCCTGTCCGGCCATGCGGTCGCCGGGCACTTTTACCCGCAGACCCATCGCTATTACAATGTCGGGACTGATGCGCATCCTCACGTGGCAAGAGCCGCGAGGCACCACTTCCCCGAAGGTCTCGCGCGGCGGCCGTTCGAGCTCCACGAAGACCTCTGTGCAGGTCACCGCCAGCTTCTTGCCCGCCCGGATGTACACGGGCACCCCCGCCCAACGCCAGGTGTCGATCTCAAGCTTGAGGGCGGCGTAGGTCTCCACGGTCGACTCGGTAGCGACACCGGCCTCCGAACGATATCCGTCGTATTGGCCTCTCACCACGTCGTTTGGCGCCAGCGGGCGAACAGCCTGAAGGAGTCTGGTCTTCTCTTTGCGGTAGGCGTCCGGCACCCCCCCACCGGGCGGGTCCATGGCGATCACGGCGAGCAACTGCAGGAGGTGGTTCTGGACGACATCCCTGATGGCTCCCGCTTCCTCGTAGAAGCCTCCGCGGTTGAGCACGCCGAAGTTCTCGGCCATCGTTATCTGGATGCTGCGGATGTGGTCGCGGTCCCAGATGGGTTCGAGCATCGGGTTGGCGAACCTTGTGTAGGTGACGTTCTGCACCGCCTCCTTGCCAAGGTAGTGGTCGATGCGAAAAATGTCGGATTCGGGAAAGTGCTGGTGAAGGGTGCGGTTGAGCTCGAGGGCGGACTCCGCATCGCGCCCGAACGGCTTCTCGATCACCACCCGGGCGTTCTGTTGACAGAGCGCAGCAGCGATGGCGGTGGTGACGGCAGGGAAGACACTAGGCGGAATGGCCATGTAGAAGAGCGGCCGCTGGGCCTCCCCCAGAGCCGCGCATATCTTGGCAAACGTCTCGGGGGCGTGATAGTCGCCCTGAACGAACTGCAGCATCCCAGCCAGCTTGGCGAAAGCCGCCCCGTCATAGTCGCCGCGTTGCTCGATGCTGTCCTTGGCTCGGGCCACCAGTTGCTCGTGCGTCCACTGCGACCGCGCCACCCCGACGATGGGTCCGGAAAAATGCTCGTCACGCACCAGCCCCAGCAGCGCCGGGAAGATCTCCTTGTGGACGAGGTCGCCGGTCACGCCGAAAACGATGATAGCGTCCGATCTGGCCTTCTCGATCATGAGCGCGCCTCCTTCGGGGCGGCGCATCCGGCGGCCCCTAGCGTTGTGCCGGAATCCTGACCGGTCTCGCCGGCCAGCAACGCTGCTGCGTCCCTGTCGAGGAGCCACAGAAGCCTGCCCGAGACGGGACGGATGAGCCGGGCAGGGAGCGCCGTCCCGTGCGCGGTGGTGGTTTCGAGAACCTCCCGCACTATCTCGGCCTTCGACGCCCCCCCAACGAGAAACACCACCAAGGCAGCAAGGTTGATGAAGGGCGCGGTGAGCGTGACCCGCCAGACGTTCTGGTCGCGTCCCTCGAAGGCTGGGTCCCCCGGAAAGGAGACGGCAACCCAGCGTTGCAGCTCGCCGGCTGCGGCCGACCCGGGGAAGAGCGAAGCGGTATGGCCGTCTTCGCCGAGACCCAGGAGGACGAGGTCAAGACCCCTGGCCGCGGTCTCAGGGTCGCCGCTGCCAGAGGCCACGCCGGCGACGGGCGAGAAGGTGGCGCGCAGCAAGCGCTCGTAGCGCTCGGCTGCGCGTCCCGCGGCCTCATCGGCAGGACCGGACTTGTCCGAGCCGGGCTCCGCACACCGAATGGGGTGCACCTGCTCGGGTGGGACGGGCACACGACCGAGCAGGGCCTCCCGCGCCATCCGCTCGTTGCTGCGCGGATCGTCAGGAGGCACGCACCGTTCGTCGCCCCAGAACATGTGCGTGGCGGACCAAGGCATGGATCGGACGACAGGTTCTCTTGTGAGCGCATGGTAGGTGGCTCGGGGAGTGGATCCTCCGGCCAGGGCCAGAGTGAAGCGTCCCGATCTCTCCACCGCCTGCCGCGCCTCGGCGGCCACCAAAGCGGCCGCCGCCTCAGCGAGCGCCGCCCCGTCCTCGTAGACGGCCAGCGTGGCACGAGCCGGCGGCGGTTGCCTGCCGGCCCCTGTGAATGAGGTCGGTGCTTCCGTGCGTCACTCCCCTCTTTCCGCGGCGAGCCAATCCGTGTGGAAGGATCCCTCCCGGTCCACACGCTGATACTCGTGCGACCCGAAGTAGTCACGCTGGGCCTGGATCAGGTTGACAGGCGACCAATCGGCCCGGTAGAAATCAAGGTAGGCAAGAGCGTTCATGAGCCCGGGGACCGGCACGCCGCCAACGGCGCCGGCCCCGACGGCCTTGGCCAGATCGGGCCGATGCGAAAACACCTCGGTGCAGTACCCGGCATCCAACAGCAGGTTCTCCAGGTGATCGCGGCTACCGAAGATGGTCATGATCCGGGGAAGAAGTGCCGAGCGGATGATGCAGCCCGCCCGCCACACCCCGGCGACGTCCTCAAGCCGAAGGCCGAAGTCAAGCTGCTGCGACGCCGCCTCCAGCAGAGCGAAGCCTTGCGCGTACGTGAGCATGACTCCCGCCAAGAGCGCCGCGTGCACGTCCTCGATGGTGAGCCCGGTGCCGGGCACCCGCCTCTTCGCCGCCGACGGACTGAGCACCTCCCGTACGCTCCGCCTCTCCATCCCTAGAGCGGAGAGGCTGCGCGTCCCCACCGCGATATCGATGTTGGGCACGGGCACGTGGAGGTCCAGTGCACTCTGGGAGGTCCAGGTACCGGTGCCCAGCTGACCCGCTTCCGGCAAGATGAGGTCCACCAGATACTTGCCGGTCTCCTGGTCGCGCCGGCGAAAGATGTGCGCGGTGATCTCTATCAGGTACGACTCGAGCTCTCCCTGCTGCCATCCACCGTAGATTTCCGCCAAGCGGTCGTTCGAGAGGCCGATCAGCTCCTTGAGGAGAGCATAGGTCTCGGAGATCAACTGCATCACCGCGTACTCGATGCCGTTGTGCACCATCTTGACGTAGTGACCAACCGCCCCGGTCCCCAGGTAGGAAACGCAGGGCACACCGTCGGCCTTGGCGGCGATGGCCTCTAGGATCGGCAGTAGTCTGTCGTACGCCTCTCGCGGCCCTCCGGGCATCAGGCTGGGGCCGTTGCGGGCTCCGGCCTCTCCTCCGGAGATGCCCACACCAAAGTAGTAGATGCCCTGCTCCGCCAGCGCCTTGCCTCGCCGTGCGGTATCCACGAAGTGAGAGTTGCCCCCGTCGACCATGAGGTCCCCGCGCTCAAGGAGGGGCGCCACCTGGCCGATGACTGCATCGACCGGCGCTCCGGCCATGACCATGAGCATCACGATGCGAGGTCGCTTCAACGAACCAACGAACTCCTCGAGGGAATAGTAAGGAATGATCTTCTGTGCAGGCACAATGGTGGCGGCGAAGCCTTCGGTGACCGCGCGGGTGCGATTGAAAGCAGCGACCGCGAAGCCCCTGTCGGCGATGTTGAGCACGAGGTTGCTGCCCATCACGGCGAGGCCGATGACGCCGATATCGTTGATATCGTTGTCGCCACCCTTTGTCGAGGAGCCCCCGAGACTATCCACGATGCCTCCCAAATGCCGTTTTGGCCGGTGTGGCCCGCATAGTCGCAGCTCATGCAGACAGATGCCACAGGATACGATCTACCCGGTTTTGGGTAGACCAATGCCGCACAATGAGCGTATCGTGTTACCGTCCACGTGGCAACGACGCGGACGTCGGGAAGGGCGGAGTGTCGGCGATGCTGTCCAGTGACGAGAAGACCTGCCGGCAGTGCCACGGCAGCAACCCTGTCGGCAGCACCTACTGTTGGTACTGCGGCGCCCGGCTGCGCGGGCTGTTTCTTGGTTCCGGCGGGCGCGTCTTGGCACTACGGCTTCTGCTGCGCGGCTCCAAGTGGTTGCTCGCGATCGCGGTGCTTGCCGGTGTTGCTTACGGTGTCTACTACTCGCTCGACCGCGTAGTCTGGCCGGCCGTGAGTAGCCGCGAGACCCAAGAGGCGAATGTCAGCACCACCTTGCCCGCAAGTTCCACGACGACCACCACCCTCCCGCGTGTCGACAGGCAGGTGGGCGGAGGGAGCCGGTACGCGACAGCCATAGCGGTCTCGAAATTGGCCTTCCCCACCGGCGCAGCGGCGCTGGTTCTCGTTGCCGGGGACGACTCAGTCGATGCGCTTCCCGTCGGCCCCCTGGCCGCCGCGTATGGCGCCCCCATACTTCTCATGCCGCCTGAGGGCCTGAGCAGTGACTTGAGCGCTGAGATAAGCAGGTTGGGCCCTGAAGAAGTATTCCTCGTCGGCATCAGCAACCCGCAGATAGCCCGAGGGCAACTCGTAGAGATGCTCGGCTCGCCTGCTGTGACCGACTTGACCGGCGGCGACCCCTATGAGACGGCGGCGAACGTCGCCATGCAGGTCAAGACGAAGCTGGGCGAGGTGTCGAAGGTGGTCATCGCACCGTCGGACAGTTTCCTCGAGGCCATCGCGGTGGCCCCGCTGGCGTCCGCGTCCGGCTGGCCGATCCTTCTCACTCCCCAGCAAGGTGAGCTTCCCAGCCCTACAGCGAGGGCGCTTGTGGATCTTGGAGTGGCCTCCGCGCTGGTCGTCGGAACCGCCGTTCCGTTGACGGAAGTGAGCGACGTGGA
>PMIZ01000403.1 GCA_003157225.1 Actinomycetota bacterium
CGACCCCGAACAGCGCGACTACGCCGAAACGGTGCAATCCAGCGCCGAGGCGTTGCTCACGGTCATCGGCTACATCCTCGACTTCTCGAAGGTCGAGGCTAAGAAGTTCGAGTTCGAGAACATCGACTTCGATCTGAGGCTGACGCTTGAGGACATGATGGCGCTCCTTGCCATCAAGGCCCACGAGAAGGGCATCGAGCTGGCCGTCTTGGTGGAGCCCGATGTTCCTTCGGCGCTGCGCGGCGACCCGGGCCGCCTGCGCCAGGTGCTGACCAATCTGGTAGGAAACGCCATCAAGTTCACCGAAGACGGCGAGGTGGACGTCCACGTCATCCTCGAGTCCGAGAACGATTCGGGCGCGGTGCTGCGGTTCGTGGCGCGCGATACCGGCATTGGCATCCCGGGACCGGTGCTCGACCAACTGTTCCATCCCTTTGTCCAGGCTGACGCGTCGACCACTCGACGCCATGGAGGCACAGGGCTGGGGCTGTCGATTGCCAAGGGACTCGTGGAGGCGATGGGCGGCAGGCTGGCGGCCGAGAGCACGGTAGGACGTGGTTCTACCTTCTGGTTCACGCTGCCGCTCTCTAAAGGCCAGCCGATGCCAAGCGAACTCGACCGTATCGAGTTGGGCACCGTCGCTGGAGTACGAGTGCTGGGCGTGGACGACAGCGAGACCAACCGCAAGGTCATGGCGGGGATGCTTGATTCCTGGGGTTGTCGGCACCGCGAGGTCGCGAGCGCCAGGGAGGCTCTCGTCGCTCTCCGCGAGGCGGTAGCTGAGGGAGACCCGTACAGGGTGGCCGTGCTCGACATGTGCATGCCGGAGATCGACGGCGAGGAACTGGCCATCGAGATCAAAGCCGACGCGGAGTTGGCCTCGACCGGGCTCGTAATGATGACCTCCGTAGGTGCGCGCGGTGACGCGGCGCGCATGGAGAAGGCAGGCTTCGCAGCCTATCTGGTGAAGCCGGTGAGGCAGTCTCACTTCTACGACTGCCTGGCCGCAGTGGTGGGGCCGGAGGCGCGGCCTGAGGAAGAGCGAGAGCGGCCGGTCAGCGGACGCATCATCACCAGGCACACGCTGGCCGAGAGAGCCAGGAGGCGGTCGCGCATCCTTCTTGCAGAGGACAACCTGGTCAACCAGAAGGTCGCTCTCAAGGCCCTCGAAAAGCTCGGCTACGCGGCCGACGTGGCCAACGACGGTGCTCAGGCGCTCCAGGCCACCAGGGAGAAGCGCTACGACCTGGTCCTCATGGATGTGCAGATGCCNNTTATGATGCGGTGCTCATGGATGTGCAGATGCCGGTCATGGACGGCATGGAGGCCACCCGGCAGATCCGCGATGCGCAGTCGGGGTCGCTCAACCCAGGCGTGATCATCGTGGCGCTCACAGCCCATGCCATGGCGGGTGACAAGCAGAGGTGTTTGGACAACGGCATGGACGACTACCTGGCCAAGCCCATCAAGGCGGCGGAACTGCATGAAATGATTGGGAAATGGATGAGCGCTCCGGCGGCTGGCCCCGAGTCCGAGCCGATACCGGTGGCGTTGGCTGTCGCCGATCCGGCGCCGATGGTGTTCGATGAGAAGGTACTACTGAATCTACTCGAGGGCGACCGCGAGTCGGCCGACGAGATCGCCAACCAGTATCTTGAAGACCTTGAAGGACAGGTGAGTCGCTTGCGCGATTCAATCGAACTTGGAGAGTGCACGCTGATGCGCGAGCGAGCGCACCTGCTGAAAGGGGCGTCGGCCAGCGTAGGCGCCGAGGCCATGCGCTACTGCGCAGCCGACCTCGAGAAACGGGCGGTCGTAGGCAACCTGACGAATCAGGAGAGGCTCACGATGGCAGCGGACCTCGACCACCAGTTCAACCTGTTGATGGCACTGGTCGAAGAGAAGGGCGGCCTGATGTGAGAGCGCTCGTCGCCGATGATGACACGGCGTCGCGCATCCTCCTGCAGAAGGTGCTGACCAAGTGGGGCTATGACGTTGTGACGGCCTCCGGGGGTGAGGAAGCATGGAAGATCCTCACCGGGGACAACGCACCCGACCTGGCCGTTCTTGACTGGATGATGCCTGAACTCGACGGGGTCGAGGTGTGCCGGCGGGTCCGTGCCCTCGACCTCTCCAGCCCGCCGTACCTGATACTGCTCACCTCCCGGGGCGACAAGCAGGATATCGCCACCGGTTTGGAGGCGGGAGCGGCCGACTATGTGCAGAAGCCGTTCGATCACGATGAACTGAGGGCGCGCCTGCTGGTCGGCCGGCGGTTCGCGGAACTCAACCGCAAACTGCTCGACGCCCAGCGTGAGCTGCGCAGGCAAGCGCTCACCGATCCGCTGACGCACATAATGAACCGCCGGGCGATACTGATGCGCTTGAGCGAGGAGATGTCGAGGGCGCCCCGGCAGGGCCTACCGCTCAGCATCGGCACCCTGGACATCGACCATTTCAAGTCGGTGAACGACGAATACGGCCACGCAGGTGGCGACTTTGTACTGCAGACGGTTGTCGACCGTGCGCTCAAGGCCCTGCGACCGTATGACGCTCTCGGCCGCATCGGCGGCGAGGAGTTCCTCATCGTCATGCCTGGCGTGGGGCCTCGGGATGCCGAGATCGTTCTTGAGCGCCTACGCAAGATCGTCCGGGCGAGTCCCATAGAGGTCTCAGGTCAGCAAATCATCGTCACCGTGAGCATCGGGGGAGCGGTGAGCCAGGGAGAGGGCATGGATGAGTTCCTGAACCGGGCGGACGAGGCTCTCTATCGAGCGAAGGGCTCAGGGCGCGACTGCGTGGACATGGCTCCGCGCAACGAGGATGATCCGGCTCCGAGCATGGAGGCGGACAAGATGCCCGCGTCATCCGTCAGTAGCTGACGATGCACAGAGGCGGCCGCGAGAGGGCTACTTCTCCTCGCGCGCAGAAAGCGCCGACTGGGCTGCCTTGAGATCAGGCAGGAGACGGAAGCGGGGGTGGTCAAGCAGTCCGGTCATCTCCATCAGGCGGCTCACGTTGGCATTGGCGGCCACCACTCCGAGCCAGCCGGGGTCGCTGAACCTTTGCACCGTCTCGAACATCAACGCAAGACCCCCGCTGTCCATGTACGTGAGGCTGGTGAAGTCGAGCAGCAGCACTGGCGAGTTTTCTTTCAGTTCCAAATCGATGGCGCCGCGGAGAAGAGACGCGGTGTCGTGGTCGAATTCCCCCTGGAGGTAGATGAGGGGAGGACCCAACCGGTACGACACCTCCCAGCTGAGCTGGGGTCCGGTGCTAGTAACCTGGGAGGATCTTTGGTAGCGGCCCATGAACCTGCCTCCTTGCTGCAACTTCCGACATCCGCGGTCCAAAAGGGTGGTACCCGGAAGCAGTCTCTTCCAGTCGCGCATGGTGTTATACTGCGGCCGACATTCGACAGGAACCTCCTTCAGGCGTCGCGCAGAGCCGAGCTACTTTCTCACTCGCCCGCATGCAGCTCTGTCCTCTCGCGTGCCGAAGCCAAACCAGATCCACGGAGGAAGACATGGCTACCGCAAAGCTGTATGTGGGCAATCTCAGCTACAGCACTACCGACTCGGCCGTCAAGGCGATCTTCACCCAGTTCGGCGAGGTACTGTCCGTCAATCTGCTCTCGGATCGAGCCACCGGCCGTCCCAAGGGCTTTGGGTTCGTTGAGATGGCGACCGCCGAAGAGGCGGAAGCGGCGAAGACGGCCCTCGACGGCACCCAACTCGACGGCAGAACCCTCAAGATCGACCACGCCAAGGAGCTTCAGCCGCGTCCGCCTCGTTCGGGTGGCTACGGCGGCGGTAGCGGCGGCTATGGCGGTGGCGGCTACGGTGGCGGCGGTGGCTATGGCGGTGGCGGTCAAGGTGGAGGAAGCCGCCGCTGGTAGTGGCAGCGCCGCGGCGGGAGGAGCCTTTCGAGCCACCGGTCGCTCGACCACACAGACAGACGCGAGAAGCGCCGGCCTTCAGGCCGGCGCTCTTATTTCGGCTCCCACCCGGTGCTCCTGATCTGACGCGCCGGCCGGGGCCGGGAACGGGCCAGATTTTGTATACTCCTTAGTACTCAAAGGTCGGAGCCCCATAGGGCTCAGGGAGGCTCCCATGCAAATCTACATCGATGGCCAGTTCTACAGCCGGGAGGACGCCAAGCTGAGCGTTTTCGATCACGGTCTGCTTTATGGCGACGGCGTGTTCGAGGGCATTCGTACGTACGGAGGCAGGGTATTCGAACTCGACCCGCACATCGACCGGCTGTATGCCTCGGCGCAGGCCATCGCTCTGGAGATCCCGCTGCCCAGGGCAGAACTGGTCGAAGCGATGATGGAGACCCTCCGGCGCAACGACGTTCCCGAGTATATCCGTCTCGTCGTCACCCGAGGCGTGGGCGATTTGGGGCTCAACCCCAGCAAGTGCCCGAAGGCGACCGTGTTCATCATCGCCGGGGGCATCACGCTGTATCCGGCCGAGGTCTATCAGAAAGGCTTCAAGGTCAAGACTCTCGCCACGCGGCGCAACGACCCGCAGGCCGTCAATCCGGCCATCAAAAGCCTCAACTACCTCAACAACGTCTTGGGGGCTCTAGAACTTCGCGGCGCCAGCGTGGACGAGGGCCTGTTCCTCACCTCTTCCGGCTACGTGTGTGAGTGCACCGCCGACAACTTCTTCTTGGTTCGGGGCCAGAAGCTGATGACGCCCAGCCCGGCGCTGGGGGCCCTGGGGGGCATCACTCGGGCCGTGGTCATGAGGCTGGCGGCGGGCATGGGCATGGAGGTGGAAGAAGGCTTCTACACGCTGTACGACGTGTACAACGCCGACGAAGCCTTCCTTACCGGCACGGCTGCCGAGGTGGGTCCCGTGGTCGAGGTGGACCGGCGTCCCATCGGTACTGGCGCGCCTGGTTCGCGGACTAAGGAGATCATCGCCCGCTTCCACGAGTACGCCCGCAACACCGGCACGCCGGTGGGGGAGTAGAGCGCGCGAGCATGGAGGCACGCTCCCTGCTTCTCTACGACACCACGCTGCGCGACGGCATGCAGCGGGAGGGCCTGAGCGTGTCCGTGGACGAGAAGATCCGCATCGCGGCCCGCATCGCCGATCTTGGTGTGCACGTAGTAGAGGGCGGGTTCCCGGCCTCCAACCCTAAGGACGAGGAGTTCTTCCGCAAGTTGCAGGGGCGACCGCTGGGCGACGCGGTGGTGGCCGCCTTTGGTATGACCCGCGGACGGGGGGTGACGGCGTCTGAGGATGCCGGGCTGCGCACGTTGGCCGATTGCTGGGCCCCAGTGGCGGCTATCGTAGGCAAGACCTGGGACCTCCATATCGACAAGGTTTTGCGCGTGGACCGCGAAGAGAATCTGCGCATGATCGCCGAGTCGGTGCGATTCCTGCACGAGCAGGGCAAGCGTGTGTTCTACGACGCCGAGCACTTCTTCGACGCCTTTAAGGAAGACCGGGGTAATGCCCTGAAAACCCTGCAGGCGGCCTTGGACGGCGGTGCGCAGATCCTGGTGTTGTGCGACACCAATGGCGGCACCTTGACCAGCGAGTTGATCGAGATCATCAAGACGGTCCAGGAACGCTTCCCCGAAGCACCCCTGGGGATCCACCCCCACAATGACTCTGAGCTGGCTGTAGCCAATGCCATCGCCGCGGTGGAGCTGGGGTGCAGCCAGGTCCAGGG
>PMIZ01000155.1 GCA_003157225.1 Actinomycetota bacterium
GCCCTCAGCTCGGCGACGGTCATCGGATCCCCTCTCCCACAAGCTGTTCCAGTTCCTCTTTGAACTCCTCAACGCTCTCGAACTGCCGATAGACCGACGCAAAACGGACGTAGGCCACGAGGTCCACCTGCTGCAACCGCTCGAGCGCCATGTTCCCAAGACGCTCGGATGCNNGGTGATGGGGATCTCCTCGATCTTCTCGTAGGTGGTGAACCGCTGGCCGCACGAGGCACACTCCCGCCGGCGGCGTATCGCTTCCTTGCTCTCCGTCTCCCGGGAGTCGATCACCCTGCTGTCTTGATAACCACAGTAGGGGCAGTTCATCGCTGTGAAACGCTTGGCGAACCGACTGGATGATCTGATCCTCTCGCTACCACGAGCGTACGCATGATTGAATCCCCCAAAGGCGGCCTCAGCCGGGCTTGGCACCGCAGGTGTCACGAGCAAACGAGCAACACCATATATTGTGCCTATGGGGATGCTAGCACCCCATATATCGGCTGTCAAAGCGAAAATGCGTCCACTTTGCGGCAAAAGCCTTCTCGTATGGAGACGCGCGTTCGTCCGCTCACAGCGACCAAGACCTCTCTGGGACAGGGCGGGGTGGATGCAGGGAGCAAGCGGGCGCATAATTGCGCCGTGGAGCAGTTGCTACTAATAGTCGAAGACGATCCTTCCCTGCGCGAAGTCATCCGTCTTGGCCTTGAAGACGAGGCTTTCCGAGTGGTGGACGCCGAAGACGGCCCCTCGGCTCTCATCGCTTTTGCGTCGCACCGGCCAGATCTCGTGCTTCTCGACNNCGACGACTACGTGACGAAACCGTTTGAGTTCCCGGAGCTGATCGCCCGGGTCCGCTCGGTACTGCGGCGCGCCTCAACCAAAGCCCCGGTAGCGACGGAAGGCGATCAGCCAGCGGGAGTCGGGACGGGGCGCGCGGTCGACGGCCAGGCGGGCGCCGGGGCTTCGCCCGCGCCGTCGCCTCTCACTCTGGGGTCCCTCACCATCGATCCTGGCGCCTACCTGGTGCGCAAAGGCCCTGCTGAGGTCCCTCTGACGGTGACCGAGTTCCGGCTGCTCTACGAGCTGACTCGCCACGCCGGGCAGGTGTTGACGCGCGACCAACTGCTGGAGCTCGTGTGGGGCTATACCTATTTGGGCGATAGCCGGCTCGTGGACGTCCATGTGCAGCGGCTGCGAGCGAAGATCGAAGACGACCCCGCCCGCCCTGCCTTCATCCTCACGGTGCGCGGCGTCGGCTACCGCGCCAGCCGCGGCGAGAGGGCCTGATGGCCGCGTCCCCTCGCCATCTCGCGCCCGGTCACCGGTCGTTGCTGCGACGGATCGCCCTGATCTTCACCGTCGCCGTGGCGGTAACTGCCCTAGCCCTTTCCTTCTCCGCCTACTTCATTATCCGAGCAGCTCAGGAGAAGGACGCTCTTGACAAAGGCTTGACCCAGTCGAAGTTCAACCTCTTCCTTGCCGACGCGATGTTGCCCGCCACTCCCGGAGACGCCGACTACACGAGACTGGTAAACGCTTTTGAGACAAGAGGCGACTTCGCCACCCTCATCGAAGCCGGGTCGCTCACCCACTACTCCGAATTCACGGTCAGCCCTGAAGCAGCGCGGCAACTCGTGACCCCGGAGCTGGCGGCCAAGGTGGCGGAGGGCCACATCGGCTATCAGACTATCCTCATCGCGGGAGCTCCCACGCTCGTCGTCGGCGGCCCGATCCGATCCGGAAATGTCACCATCTACTTCTTCTACCCCCAGAGTGCGCGCATTTCCGACCTCGCCAGGCTGCGCAACGTGCTGCTGATCGCCGGCGCGGTGCTCGCGCTGCTCGGCGCGATCGCCGGATTCTTCCTGGCCCGGGATCTGGTGAGACCCATCCGGCAGGCGAGCAAAGCCGCCGTCCGTATGTCGGAGGGCGACCTCGACATCCGTCTACCTGCCGGCCAGGACGAGTTCGGCATCCTCGCGGGGTCCTTCAACCGCATGGCCGAGAACCTGCAGACCAAGATGCTCGCTCTGGAGGCGGGACAGGCGCGCGAACGCCGCTTCGTGGCGGACGTCACCCACGAACTGCGCACTCCTGTGTCGGCACTGGTAGGTGAGGCCTCGTTGTTGAAGACGAGGCTGGAAACGGAGCCTTCGGCGTGCTCTGCCGAGGTAGGACGCCTGGTGAGCATGGTCAACACCGACATCGGGCGGCTTCGCCAACTGGTCGACGACTTGCTCGAGATCAGCCGTCTCGAGGCGCAGGCCGCGGAGACGGTCATCGAGCCGGTCGATATCCCTTCGTTCCTCGAGCAATTGGTGCGCGCCCACGGCTGGGCGGACGCGGTTGCCATCGTACGGCCTACCTCCACCGCGGCGGAAGTGGCTCCGGCGGTTCCGGCGTCCGCGGGAACGCCCCAGCCGCAGCAGGGTGACGCCCTCGTGGCTCACGCCGACAGACGGCGGGTGGAGCGAATCGTGGTCAACCTAGTCGAGAACGCCCTTCGGCATGGTGATGGTCCCGTGACCCTCGAGATGCGCTCGAGCGCCGACGCGGAAGGCGAACGAGTCGTGCAGATCGCCGTTACCGATAGAGGTCCGGGCGTTGCTTCCGAGCATCTTCCCTATATCTTCGATCGCTTCTACAAGGCCGATCCCAGTCGCTCTGCCAGCCGGGGCAGCGGCCTCGGCCTCGCCATTGCGCGCGAGAACGCACGGCTGCTGGGAGGAGACGTGACCGCAGCGAACGTGCCGAACGGCGGCGCGCGCTTCGTGCTCACGCTGCCACCGAGTGAGGCATAGCAGCCTCCCGCCTCCTGGCGCCGGCCGCATCGTAACGGGATCGTTACCTGATCGCGGCAGGCTTGTTAAGTCGGCGGTCAAAGATGTTCTCGAGGCAAGACATCGGGCAACAAGGAGGGAATCTAGTGAGAACCTTACTCGGCAAGCCGCTCCTCACGGCCTGCATTAGCTGTGTGTTCGTCCTCGTGGTGACGCTGCTGGCCTTCGTAGTGAGCGGCTGCGGCACCAGCGGGGTGGTCGGCGACGCGGGAACAGTGAGCACGACGGCGACTTCACTGGCAAGCGAAGAAACCACGACTACCGCGCCTTCCGACACCACCACTACGGTCAGTGAAGAGACGACAACCACTGCAGTGACTGGCGGCAGGTTCACAGTAACGAAGGTGAAGGTGTACTTCGGGAAGAACGAGAAGATGGCCGCAACGGGTCGGGTGATCCCGGAGACTCAGCAGGTCGGGGCAGCCGCGATGAAGGCCCTGCTCGAAGGCCCGACCGCCGCCGAGAAGCAGGCCGGCATGTTCAGCTCCATCCCGGAGGGCACAACTTTCCTTGGCCTTGAGATCACGAACGGCATAGCGACCGTCGATCTGTCGAAAGAGTACGCATCAGGCGGCGGTAGTCTCTCCATGATGATGCGGCTGGCCGAAGTGGTGTTCACCCTGACCCAGTTCCCGACGGTCGATGGCGTGAACTTCAAGCTCGACGGCCAGCCGATCACCGTGCTTGGCGGCGAGGGCATCATCATCGACCACCCGATGAGCCGCAGGGACTATGAAGACATGTCGCCGGCCATCCTCGTCGAGTCGCCCACTCTCGGCGACAATGTGAGCAGCCCGCTCCGCGTCACCGGCAGCGCGAACGTTTTCGAAGCCGTGTTCAGCATCAGCGTCGTCGATGCGGCCGGACTCGAGCTTTCCGATCAGAGGGTGCAGGCCAGCGCCGGCACGGGTACCCGTGGGACCTTCGATGCGACCGTCGAGTTCAATCCCAGTCAGTCCGGTCCGGGCTCTCTGATCGTCTACTACAATTCGCCCAAGGACGGCTCCAAAGTGGTCGTGGACGAGATCCCGGTCACGCTCGAGAAATAGCCGATTCGGCGAAGCCCGCCAGGGGCAGGCGCGGATGTTGTCTACTTCCGCTCCTGCCGCCCGGCGGGCTTCGCTCTGCACGCCCTCTGATGACTCTGGAAGACCAGCGTCGCCTGCAGCCTGTTCGTCACGCCGAGTTTGTGAAAGATGCGGTTGGCGTGCGTCTTCACTGTCTTCTCCGAGATGAACAGCTTGGCCCCGATGACCTTGTTGGGCATGCCAAGCGAGATCATCTTGAGGATCTCCCGCTCCCGTTCGGTGAGGGCGTCGATGCCTTCGCCTGAGTACGAGCCGGAGACCGCTCCGACCTCCGCCGACCCGGCGTTCGCGGCCAGGGGTCTGCGACGCGGAGGACCGAGCGACATGTCAGTGGGATAGGTCCTGCCTGCGGCCAACTCGAGGAAGTAGGCACTCAGACGATCGGACAGGAGGGGCAGGATCTTGCCGCGAACGAACGAACCCGCTCCAAACCGATCACACAAAGCGAGGATAGGCGTCGCCACCTTCGCTTCCTGGCTGAAGAAGTGGACGTGCTCATGCTCGTCGGCTACCCGCATGGCTTCGCCGAGCGCGCCGGCGGCCTGCGCCTCGCGTCCCGAGCGCGCGTGAAGCCAGCCGAGGTAGAAGAGCGCGGGGGTGAGTACGCTCTTGAGGCCCGAGCGGCGCGCCATGCGAAGGGTATCTTCGAGAGAGGCCTGAGCCTCTGACTCGCGCCCCAATAGGACAAAGTCCATCCCCATCGCGACGGTCGCCTGCAGCCGTTCGAACACAGCCAACTTGTTCTTGTCCACGATCTCGAGGGCGGCCTGGTGATGCTCGAGCGCGCGCTTGGGATTTCCGTTGCGACGGCACAAGTCACCGAGGGAGTTCTCGGCCCAGAAGCTGATCTCGGGATCACCCGCCGTGGCACCGAGCGCTTGGGCCTCTCTGATCTTCACCACCGCAGTACGGTAGTCGCACCGGCCCAGAGCCGCCATGGCCTGGCTCAGATAGCAGGATCCCTCGACCCAAGAGTAGCCGCCGGAGCGAGCGAGTCTGTGGCATTCGCCCGCCAGCTGGTCGGCCCGATCGTACTCTCCCATCAGGTAAGCGATGACCGACCCTGCGTTGAGAGCCACAGCTCGTACAAAGGCTGTTTGGCGTCTGCCGGCATCTATCGCCTTGTCCGTCCACCGCTTCGCGGTGGGGTAGTGCCCTAGAGCGTAGAAGAGCCGGCCGCGGTGCACATCGACGCGGAGAGAAAGAAAGCCACGGCCTTCAGCCGGGACGAGGGCCAACGCCCGTTCCCAGTTCTCAACAGCCTCGTCCCAGCGACAGAGGTTGCTGAGTATCCCACCCTCCGAGACCAGCACTTCAGCCTTCTCCTGGGGCGTGTGGGCGAGAGACCGGCACCTCTTCATGACGTCCAGGCTGTCGTCCAGCAGCCCCTGATTGAGGAGACAGAACGCCGAACCGATGAGCACGGGCAGCAGGCCTTCCTTGTCGCCTACGCCGGAGAGACAGCGGGCGGCTCGCTCGTAGAGCTCGACCGCCTGCGCGAATCTAGCCTGTTGTTGAAGGATGCGGGCCTTGGTCACCAGGAACCAGGGGTTCTCGCTCTCCTCCGGAGTCGAGCCCGCGGGCATGAGATCCAGCCATTCGTCGCGGGTGAAGATCGGCCTCGGGCTCAGCGACGACACGGCCAACGCCCGGAGCGGGCGCTCCGCCTCCCGCAGGCGTCCGGCTCGCAGATAGAAGCAGGCGGCCTGATGGTGCTCGCCGATCCGCTCGAGATGAGCGGCGGCTCTGTCGACGGCGCCGGTGAAGTCGTTCTGTTGCCGGGCGTCGCGCTCAGCGAAGGCGCGCACCAGCGGGTGGATGGTGTAGCCCCGAGCCCCCGTGCTGCTCACGAGGAACCCGCGGGACACGAAGTCCTCGAGTATGCCCTCGGCCTGGCCGGGAAGCCCGGGGAGGAACGTTTCGTCTCTGGGGAATATCACCCGAGGAAGGAGCGCGGCGGCCAGCATGACCTTCGCTGCCGACTCATCCAGCCCGGACAAGATGTCTCGTTCCAGGTATGTGCGGAGATCTCCCCCTCGCGCGATTATCCCGGCTACGTCACGGCGGCTGACAGCCGAGCCGTCCGACAAGAGACGTTGCCCCAATAGCACCAGGGCGGCCGGCCATCCCTGGGTGAGGCGCCAAAGAGCGCGAGCGTCGGAAGCCTGCAACTGCAGACCCCAATTCTGGGCTACCCAAGCCGCCACCTCGTTGGGCGTGAGCCGCAGTTCGCGGCCGCGCAGACGAACGAGGCGGCCGCCAAGGGCCATTCCGTCGAGCTGGAGGGGAAGTGGCCGCCGGGAGGACAGCAACAGGGTCCATCTCGGAGGCAATCCCCGTGCGATGAGTTCGAGCGCGGTCACGACCGCCGGCGAGGAGTCGACCAGGTGAAGGTCATCGATGGCGACGAGCATTGTCTGACCTGCCAGGCCCGAGATGAAGTCCATTATGGCGGCAGTGAGATCCAGTGCCGCCCCGTCCGCCTGCGAGGGTGACGACCAGCGGACGGCCTGGCTTTGCGTCTCGTCGCTGAGGTCCATTCCCAGACCGGCCATCAGATACGTGAGAAACCGCAGAGGGTCTCGATCGCCCTCGTCCAGGGAGAAATATACAGTGCGGCCGCCGGCCGACGAGAGGAGGTCGACGATGAAGGCGGTCTTGCCGTAGCCCGGACCGGCGACGAGCGAAACGAGACCTCCTCCCCGGACGGGCTCGGTGAGGGCGTGGAGACGCGGGCGGCTGAGGACGAAGCCCATGTGAGGCAAGCTAAGCTTAGCCGCCACGGTCCGAGCGCGTTGTTCTGCGATTTCTGAAGGTCGCATCACCGGCATTTCCCGCGGATCCCGGTCAAAGAGCGATCTGGAGGACTGTAGGTGCTCA
>PMIZ01000415.1 GCA_003157225.1 Actinomycetota bacterium
TGGGAAGGCTGGTACTGGGGCTCGAGACACATCTGGGGCAAGGGACTCGTCGGGATGATGAACCCCGCCGACAACATCGTGAACGATATCTCGCAGAATGCGGACATGGTGGTCATCTGGGGGGGCGACCCGGAGACCACGCCCTGGGGTTTTAGAGGCCAACTTGCCAGCCGACTGCTCTTCTTCTGGAACGAGATCGGTCTGAAGCAGGTCTACATCAACCCCGATNNGCCCTCCAGTTGGCGCTCATGTACGTCTGGTTCACTGAGGGCACGTATGACAAGGAATACGTGGCCACCCACACGGTCGGCATCGAGAAGATGAAGGCCTACGTCATGGGTGAGGATGACGGCATTCCCAAGACTCCGCAGTGGGCTTCTCCCAAGTGCGGCGTGCCCGTGTGGACCATCAAGGCCCTCGCCCGTGACTGGGCCAAGAAGACCGTGACCATCGGTCACTACTTCGGCGGCGGCATGGCCCGCGGTCCCTACTCGCACGAGCCTGCACGCCTGGAGGTCGTGCTTCTCGGAATGCAGGGCTTGGGCAAGCCGGGTGTGCATCAATCGCAGATCGCCTACCTGGGTATGCCGAGAAACATCCTTGGCGCCGGCAGGCAGTACATGGACATGTTCAACAACCTGGCCACTTCGCCGGTCGGCGACCGGCTGCTGAAGCCTCATCGGGGCACGCCGCAGGCTTGGGGCAAGCAGCTCATTCCAAAGACTCTCATCGAAGAGGCCATCCACCGTCCTCCCGTCGACTTCTGGGGTACCGGCGGCCACGAAGAGCCCACCTCCGACCAGTACAAGAAGTACACCTACCCAATCGAGAAGGAAAAGGGCGGCACCGAGTTCCACATGATGTGGACCGACACGCCGTGCCGGGTGACCTGCTGGAACTGCGGCAACGACGTTGTAGAGGCCATGCGCAGCCCGAAGATCGAGTGCATCGTGGCTCAGCATCCGTGGCTCGAGAACGACTGCCTCTACTCGGACATCATTCTCCCGACCAACACGACGCTCGAAGTGAACGACATCATGCTCAACCTACGTGATGGCGACAGCTTCCAGACGGTTGTCAACATGCGCCAGGCCATCGAGCCGATCGGCGAGTCCAAGAGCGACTACGAGGCGGTGTGCGCGGTGGCCGAAAAGCTCGGCATGCTCGACGAGGTGACCGACGGCTTCACCGAGGCCGAGCTGATCAAAGGCGTGTTCGACGGCATGTCCTTCGACAAGATCGTGAGCTGGGAGGAGTTCCAGGAGAAGGATTATCTCGTTGTCCCGTATGAGACCGACTGGAAGAAGCATCCGGCCGGCTTTTATGAGTTCTATGCGGACCCGGTCGCGAACCCGTTGCCTACGCCCACAGGGAAGCTGGAGTTCTACTCCGCCAGCCTCGAGAAGGCCTTCCCCGACGACGCCGAACGTCCGCCGATCCCGGTTTGGATCGAGAAGGGCATCACGCACGACGAGCGCATTTCGAGCACGCGGGCGAAGGCCTACCCGTTGCTCGTGATGTCAAACCACGGGCGGTGGCGCGTCCACGCCCAGGCCGACGACATTCCTTGGACCAAAGAGACGGTCACGGGCAAGATCAGGGGCTGGGACGGCTACTGGTACGAACCCTGCTGGATGAACCCGAAGGAC
This sequence comes from Actinomycetota bacterium, assembly GCA_003157225.1. The sequence continues at coordinate 1,650 of PMIZ01000415.1, forward strand.
GCCGAAGCCCGCGGCATCGAGAACGGCGACATGGTCAAGGTGTTCAACGAGAGGGGTGGCGTTCTCTGCGGGGCCTTGGTGTGGGAGCGCATCATGCCGGGAGCCATTTCGATCGACCATGGGGCTCGGGCGGATTACATCATCCGGCAGAAGCTCGATCGTGGCGGGGCTATCAACACCATAGCGCCCGAAGGACTCACCTCCAAACACGCAGCGGGCCAGGCCACCAGTGGCTACCTGGCCGAGGTGGAGAAGGTCAGCATGGCGCAGATGGAAGAGTGGAGGACGAAGTATCCCGAAGCCTTTGCACGTGAGTATGATCCTGCCTCCGGCCTGCGGTTCAATAGCTGGATAACGGAGGGGAGGTAGTCATGGCCAAGTCCAAGAAGGTCTTCGTCATCGACGTCGCCAGGTGCAACGGCTGCTATAACTGCCAGATCGTCTGCAAAGACGAGCACGTGGCCAACGACTGGTCACCCATCGCCAAACCCCAGCCGGAGATCGGCCAGTTCTGGCTCCATCTCGTCGAGCGGGTGCGCGGCACGGTGCCCAAGGTCAAGGTAGCCTATCGGCCTCACCTGTGCATGCACTGCGACCAGGCTCCCTGCCTCGAGTCCTGCCCGGTAGAAGGTGCCATCTACAAACGCGACGACGGTCTCGTCATCATCGACGCGGTGAAATGCACCGGCTGCCGCAACTGCGTAGATGCCTGCCCGTACGACACCATCTTCTTCAATGAGGATCTCAACCTGGCCCAGAAGTGCACCGGCTGCGCCCATCTCCTAGACGACGGCTGGGACGAGCCCCGTTGCGCCGATGCCTGCCCGACCTTGTGCCTCAAGTGGATGGACGAGGAGGAAGCGAAACCCCTCCTCGAGAAGGCCGGGGTCTGGAAGCCGGAACTAAAAGACGAGGTGAAACCCCGGGTCTACTACCTCAACCTGCCCAAGAAGTTCATCGCCGGCACCGTCTATGACCCGAAAGAAGAAGAAGTGATCATCGGGGCGACCGTCAGCGTCAAGGGGGCCGCGGGCGAGAAGGCCAGCGTCCAGACCGACGCCTACGGTGACTTCTGGTTCGAAGACCTGCCCGACGACACCTTCGAGCTCAAGATCGAACAAGGCAGCAAGACCAAGGTCTTCTCGGGTCTCGACACTGCCAAGGAAGATATCAACCTGGGGGATATCCCGCTCAACTGACAACGGCAAGGAGCTTGACGGGGCGGGCACCGGGGCGTCCGCTCGGCGTTGCACAACCCTCGACGCGGGAGGCGCGGTGGAGAAGGAAGATTTAGGAAAGCTGCTTTTGGGCACAGCGTATTTAGAGGGCGACTTCATCCTTCGCTCGGGCCGCCACAGCAAGTACTATCTCGACAAGTACCTGTTCGAGACGGATCCCCAGGTGCTGCGGGGCATCGTGACCGAGATGGCGTTGATGGTGCGCAACCAGCTGGTGAGGGGCCGATCGTACTCCCGGCTCGCGGCGCCTGAATTGGGCGGGGTGGTACTGGGCGCGGGATTGTCTCTGGAGCTGGGTGTGCCGCTGCTCCTGGTGCGGAAGGCCGCGAAGGATTACGGAACGAGCAAACGGATCGAAGGCCGGTTCGAAGAGGGTGAGAAGGTGGCGGTTGTCGAGGATATCGTCACCTCCGGAGGCGCAGCCATCCAGGCGGTTGAAGCACTTCGCGAGGCGGGCCTGGCGGTGGAAGATCTATATTGTGTGGTGGACCGCGAGGAGGGAGGAAGGGAGGCGGCGGCCGCGGCCGGGCTGACTTTGTGGCCGCTCTTCACGTCCTCCGAGCTGGGCATTGGGAGGCGCTCGTAGCGAGGTAGTTTCTGCCCATTATTGGGCGAAAAGAGTCTTGTGTGCGCTTTGAGGCACTGGTAAGGTACTAAAGTACCCCGCGGACAAAGGGAGGCAACTGTGACCAAGGCCGAGTTTGTGGACAAACTTGCAGCAAAGAGCGGACTCACCAAAAAAGACGCAGCCGGCGTGGTTGACGCGTTCGTTGAGGTGGTGACGGAATCGCTCAAGAAGGGGGAGGAGGTTCAGTTCACCGGGTTCGGCAAGTTCTACGTTCAGGCGCGGGACGCACGGCAGGGGATCAATCCCCAGAGCAAAGCCAAGATCAGCATCCCGGCGAGCAAAGTCCCCAAGTTCAGCGCAGGTCTCGCTCTGAAGAGCGCCGTCAAGTGAACTTGAGGTTCTGAGAGGTAAGATCGGGGCCGCCTAGTGCGGCCCCTTTTTCTTGGCCCCGAGGTGCCGCAAATGACGAGAGCGGGGTGACGGATGACGGGGAGTCAACAGCATTTCGCGGACCGCCTTTTCGAGGCGGTCGAAAGAAAGCGGTCGCACGTGGTAGTCGGCTTGGACCCCGACTATGAGCTACTGCCTCCGGGGCTGCGGGGCTCGTTTCCGCCGCCGGACCAGGCCACCGCGGAGGACAAGGCGGAGTGTTTTCGGGTCTTCCTTGTCTCGCTGCTTGAGCGGCTGCGCGACGAGGCCGTGGCCGTCAAGCCACAGGTGGCCTACTTCGAGGCCTTGGGTCCCGTGGGCTACGCCCTGTACGCGGAAATCGTGGCTCGTGCCAAGGAGATGGGCTACCTGGTCATCGCCGACGTGAAACGGGGCGACATCGGTAGCACGGCTGAAGCGTACGCGCGCGGACACCTCGAAGTAGTGGGTGCGGACGCCGTCACGGTGAATCCGTACCTAGGCTCGGACGGGCTGAGGCCCTTCTTCCAACGAGCGCGCGATCAAGGCAAGGGCGTGTTCGTTCTGGTGAAGACCTCCAATCCCAGTTCCGCCGAACTGCAGGACCTCGCTCTGTCGTCCGGTGAGCCGCTGTATCGCCGTGTGGCCGAGTTGGTTGACGGGTGGGGGCGTGGCACGGAAGGTGCCCGGGGTTATCGGTCTATCGNNAGGGAGCCGAGCTTCGCGAGGTGCTGCGGGGAGTCCCGCTGCTGATCCCCGGCTATGGAGCGCAGGGGGCGCAGGCCGCCGATGTGGCCCGGATGTTCGATGGGGAAGGCCTGGGGGCGGTTGTCAACTCAGCTCGCGCGATTCTCTATGCCTATCGAAAGCATCCCGAGCTCTCCTGGGAGGAGGCGGCAGCGAGAGAGGCACATGAGATGAGAATGGCTCTGTGGAAGGTGGCCGGCCGTGAACAATGACCTCGAACTCGATGAGCTGGCGGCGACCTACGAGGAGTTTGGGCAGCGGCGGCGGGCACTAGACTTCGCTCTCCCGGTCATTGCGTTGCTCGTGGTGATAGCGATAGTCAGCGGGCTCGTGTTTGGAGGGACCATCCAGGGACATCAGCCTCGGATCGGTCCGAGCGGCGCTGCTACGACGCAGCCGACCGTCATCATCTCCCCCTAGCGGTCCCGGTTCAGGCCGGACTTTGTCGCCTGATGTTCTCGTAGACGAAGATGAGGAGCAGGTCGAAGAGCAAGGTAATGAACGCTTGCAGCAGGATCTGAGTCACGGGGAGAAGGATGAACACAGTCCCCTGCCCGTTGTAGTACGGGGCGTAGAGCTTGTAAAAGCCGATGACGACCAGGTACTCGACGACGATGATGAGAAGCACGGCCGGCCAACCATGACGCAAGAGCTGCACGCTGCGCCTCAGCGCAGGTAGGAGGGTTAACTCCTCGAAGACGATCACGTAGTCGGCGAAGACGACGAGGACCAGGATGACCATCACGGCCGCCCGCAACACGTCCACGCCCAGTCCTTTCGTGGGCGCCAGGAGGAAGACCACCGAGGCGACGATGTTGAGGAAGACATAAAAGAAGAACAGGTTGACTACTTCCCCCCAGCGGCGCGGAGCGAGCGGATAGTGCGGCCCGGCTATGGCCCTAAAATAGGGGGCCCTGATGAGGGCGGCGCCGAGGCAGGCGACGAGGCCCGCCACAACGGCAAAGCCCAGAGCCGGAGTGAAGGAGAAGCCTGAGAAGAAATGATCGCGAAGGTACTGCCAACGGTCGAAGTTGGCGGCGAAGAACTCAGTCCAGCGAAGGTGATCGCCGCTGGCTGCATACACCGCCAAGAACGCCAACGCGTCGATGACCGACACCGCGAGCGGGTAAAGGATGAGCCACTGTTTCCGAACCAGGCGGCTCCACGCGTGGCGTACCACTTCGGCGATCGGCGCACCTCCGGATGTGAGCTTGTCGGGTCACCCTGCGGCCCGAAGTATAAGCTATACTCGCGGCCATGAAGGGTCTGATAGCTCGACGGGGGCGACTATACCCGGTCCTCGTCTTTGTTGCCGTGCTGATGCTGACCATCTCTGCCATGGTCGGAGTGGCGTGGGGCACCGCACCTACGACTACGCTCTCAGCGGCGACAACCTCGGCCAACAGTCTCACGGTGAACGCGAAAGACCTGGGTGATTTCTCCGCCGAGCCGCCGGCCATCAAGTCACCCTCAGCGATAGTCATCAACATGACCACAGGCAAGGTGCTCTACGAGCACAACGCACGGACGGTTCGTCCGATGGCCTCCACGACCAAGATCATGACGGCCACCCTAGTGCTCGAGAAGATGGGTCTAGGTGACCAGGTGGTTGTGTCGGCCAATGCGGTCAACACTCCAGAACCCGTACCATTTCTCAAGGTGGGGGACGTGTTCACGGTGGAGCAACTCCTCTACGCGATGATGCTCCGCAGCGCCAATTCGGCTGCGGTGGCCTTGGCGGAGGCGTGCTCGGGCACTGTGCAGGACTTCGTCGCCCTGATGAACAATAAGGCCGCCGAGCTGGGCCTGAACGACACCAACTTCGTCACTCCCAACGGTTTGGACAAGCCCGGGCACCAGTCCACCGCGGCCGACATGGCAGTTCTTGCCCGCTACGCCATGCAGAACGAGGAGTTCCGCAAGATCGTGTCCACGCAGAAGTACTCGCTGCCTCTGCCCGGCCGGGGCACACTCACCTGCCAGAATACCAACCAGCTCTTGGGCAAGTACGAGTGGGTGAACGGCATCAAGACCGGGCTGACACCAAAGGCCGATCAGTGCTTCGTCGGCGCCGGTACGAAGGACGGGGTCAACATCATCAGCGTGGTGCTGGGGCAACCCAAGACGAGCGTGTGTTTCAGCGAGAGCAAGGCGCTGTTGCTGTACGGATTCTCTCAGTATCGCTACGTGGACCTCATGCAGAAGGGGGTCGTGGTGGCGGACGCTGAGGTGCCCTACCATTTGGATGGGCGGCTGCAGCTCGTCACGGCCAGCGACGTCCACGTGGAGCTGTACAAGAACCAGTCTGTTACCGCCTCGGTGGTCGTCGATCGGCCGCTGAAGCTACCGGTTCGCGCCGGCGAGGTGTTCGGCAAGGTGACTGTGACCGTGGACGGTAAGGTGGTCGGGACAGGCGACCTGGTGGCAGCCCAGTCGTATGACAAGACGAGCCTGGGCGGCAAGGTGGCGTACTACTGGCATCGATTGGGCAGACAGCTGGGACGATTGTTCTAAAGGACGGGGGCCGAACAAGGATGATACTCACGGTTACCCTCAACCCTGCGCTTGACCGCACCATGACGGTGCCGAACTTCCAAGCGGGCTTTCGGCACCGGGCCACCGGTACCGTCATACTGCCGGGCGGCAAGGGCATCAACGTCGCCCGAGCGGCGAGGACGCTCGGGCGACCGGTCATCGCCACCGGCTTCATCGGTGGCCGCAAGGGCGACCAGATAGTCGCCGAGCTCAATGACGAGGGCATACTTTGCGACTTCGTCCGGGTCGCGGGAGAGTCGCGCATCTCGACGGCCGTGGTCGACCCGGCCACAAACACGGTCACCGAGATCAACGAGCAAGGACCGGAGATCCAGCCGGACGATCTGGCGATGCTGCACGAGAAGCTGGAGTACCTAGGCAAAGCGGCGGACGCTGTGGTGTTGGCCGGAAGCGTCCCGCCTGGTTTGGGGGACGACTGCTACGCCGGACTTATCCAGCATGTGCGGCGCCTGGGCCTCAAGTCGTTCTTCTACACGTACGCCGATCCACTGCGACTCGGCATCAAGGCCGGGCCCGACTATGTTTTCCCGAAGCTCGTGGAGGCGGAGAAGGTCATCGGGTACGAGTTCGCCGGGCAGGACGACCAGATAGCGGCGGCGCGCACCCTGCGGGACATGGGGGGCGGCTCCGTGGTGATAACCTACCGGTATGGCTGCGTCGCGGTGATGGCCGAGCAAGATGGGGGCGGCACCTTCATGGGCAAGCTGCCGGAGGTGGACGTCGTATCTCCGTTGGGATGGACCGACGCCGTCATAGCCGGATACGCCGTCCGCATGCTCGAGGGAGAGTCCCCGGCCGGTTGCCTGCGCTTCGGCCTCGGGTGCGGGGCGGCCAACCTGATAGGGTACGGCGCGGGCGTGTTCTCGCCGGCCGACGCCCAGCGGTTCGCGGACCAAGTAGAACTGGAGGAGGTACCTACTGAAGCCTGAGATAGAGGGCGTGAAGAAGATCCTGGTCGTCGACTTCGGCGGCCAGTACTCGCAACTCATAGCCCGGCGGGTGCGTGAATGCCGGGTGTTTTCGGAACTCATCCCCTACGACACCACCGCGGCCGAGATCAAGGCAACCGCCCCTGCCGGCCTTATTTTCTCCGGCGGCCCGCGCAGCGTCAACGAGCCCGGCGCCCCTACGGTGGATCCCGAGATTTTCTCTCTTGGCATCCCCATCCTCGGCATCTGCTACGGCCTGCAGCTCATGGCCAAGCTCAAGGGCGGACGGGTCGCGCGGCTCGACCTGGCCGAGTACGGCGGGCGACCGCTCACCGTGACCGAGCCGGGTGGCCTATTTGCCGGGCTGCCCGTGGAGATGTCGTGCTGGATGAGCCACGGCGACTCGGTGGTCGAGGTGCCGCCTGGATTCACCACGACGGCGGTGAGTCCCCAGATGCCGGTGGCCGCCATGGCCTGCCCGGATGCGGGACTGTATGGGGTCCAGTTCCATCCCGAGGTGCGTCACACCCAGTACGGGATGCACATTCTCAAGAATTTCCTGTACTCGGTCTGTGACATCGCCCCCACCTGGACGCCGGTCTCCATCATCGAGGAGTCCGTAGAGCGCATCCGCGCTCAAGTGGGCGACGAGCGCCTCGTGTGTGGCCTCTCCGGGGGAGTGGACTCGGCGGTGGCTGCGCTCCTCACCTACAAGGCAGTGGGCGATCAGCTCACCTGCGTCTTCGTCGATCACGGCCTCATGCGCAAAGACGAAGGCGAAGAGGTGGAGAGCACGTTTCGCCGGCACTTCCACGTACCTCTGGTGCACGTGCGGGCTCGCGACCGCTTCCTGGAGAAGTTGACCGGCGTGGTGGAGCCGGAGCAGAAGCGAAAGATCATCGGCGAGGAGTTCATCCGCACGTTCGAGGAAGAATCGCACAAGTTGGGCAAGGCGAAGTTCCTGGTGCAAGGAACGCTCTACCCCGACGTTATCGAGTCGGGCACCAAGTCGGCTGCGGTCATTAAGTCGCACCACAACGTGGGGGGACTGCCCGAGGACATGGACTTCGAGTTGGTGGAGCCCCTCCGCATGCTGTTCAAGGATGAGGTGCGCGTGGTGGGGGAGGAGCTGGGTCTGCCGGAGAACGTTGTCTGGCGCCAGCCGTTCCCGGGCCCTGGTCTGGCCATCCGCATCATCGGCGAAGTGACCTGGGAGAGGCTGGAGATCCTGCGCGAAGCCGACGCTGTCCTTCTTGAAGAGATCAGGAGGGCCGGCTTGTACCGGCAGCTCTGGCAGTCGTTTGCGGTCTTGCTGCCCGTGCGCAGCGTGGGGGTGATGGGCGACGAGCGCACGTATGCCTATCCCATCGTGGTACGCGCCGTGACCTCCGACGACGCCATGACCGCCGACTGGGCGCGTCTGCCGTACGACGTTCTGGAACGCATCTCCCAGCGCATCATCAACGAGGTGCCCGGGGTGAACAGGGTGGTTCTCGATATCTCGAGCAAGCCTCCTTCGACCATCGAATGGGAATAGGATAGGTATGTCTGAAGAACGCACGATCCCGGACCTCGAGAGCCTCGAGCGGAGGGAACGGCCCCAAACCACCGGCTCGCCGGTCGATCTGGAGGCAATCCATGCCAGAGCGTTGCTCGCGGCCAGAGCCGCGGTGGACGCGAAGGCCGACGAGGTGAAGATCCTCGACATGCACGAGTTGGTGACGTACACAGACTACCTGGTGCTGTGCACGGGCCGGAACACCCGTCTGACCAGACACGTCGCCGAGGGGGCCGCGTTCAAGCTCAAGACCGAGGCCGGCCTGCTGCCCGCGGGCACTGAGGGCGCCGCGAGCGGCGAGTGGATCCTGCTCGACTTCTTGGACTTCGTCGTACATGTGTTCACCCCGGAAGCGCGCGACTTCTACCGGCTGGACGTGCTCTGGAAGCAGGCACCGGTCGAAACCGTGGAGTAGGCGCGGGGAAGCGGGGGGGCGGCATGCTGGCAGACGGTTGGAGCGCGCAATCCACTCCGAAACGGGACCGGTTGATCGGCTGCGGTGCGTGCGCCTACGCGCTCGTGTGGGCGGCCCACATCTCCGTGCATCTCTTGATGTTCCCCTGGGGCGGGATACTCACCGGGGTGCTGCGTTGGATTACCTTCGTCGCGATGCTGCTGGGTGGCGTGGCCGGGATTGTGGGGCTGGGATTGGTGGGGCTCGCGCTCGCACGAGGTGGAAAGCGACGCGACGCCCGCGTCCAGCGCGGGGCAGTCGTAGCGGCGGGGGCGTACTTTCCTACTCGCGGTCGAGTTGGCGGCTTCGACGCGGTGGTGGGACTGGTCTGCGAGGTTGGATGAAACGTCGTTCTGGGCGCCCTGGCTGGCGCTAGGCGCAGCCGTGCTAGCGACCGCTGCCTTCTCGCGTCGAGCGCGCAACTCTACTGCGGTTGCACCTAGGAGCACGTTGGAGAGGAACCGTCTGCTGGCGTATGCGGCCGCTCTGCTCTTCTTGTCTGGGGTGCTTCAGCTTCTCTCAACCATCTTCCCCTTAGCGTTTTTTCGAGAGGCATATCGGAACTGGGAGCTTGGGTCGTGGTACGACAGCCTGCCGGGAATTCGACTGGCCGTCGCCTCGGTTTTCGTCACGCTGGGGTTTCTCTTGTTCGGCGGGAGACCGAGAGCCGAAGAAAGGGAGGCGGCTCCGGCGGTTGCACCGCCTGGGGACAGGGGCTATAATCCGAGGCCGCCTGTGGGGGTATAGCTCAGTTGGGAGAGCGCGACGCTGGCAGCGTTGAGGCCAGGGGTTCGAGTCCCCTTACCTCCACTTCATTCGAGGAGTTCTCTTAGGAGGGCTCCTCGTTTCTTGCGTTCTCAATCTTCGTTTCAGCGCCCGCGAGTGGAACATGCGGCTGGCCGTGTTCGCGCTGCAGTTGCCATTCCAGCAGACTAGCGTACGAATGGGCTTCTCCATTGCCTACCTGGCCATTGCCGCGGCCTTTATCTACACACAGGGCGCTGTGAGGCTAGCTTACCGGGCCTGGGGCGAGCGATGCTATTCTCCAAGAGCCCCGAATGAGAGGTGCTCTGCGGCTTTGTGAGCACCGACAAGAACAGGAGGCCGGGGATCGACTGGTTCGACGTTCTCAAGTGGATTCTCATAGTGCTGGCCGCCGGTTTTGTCGGCCAGTTTGGAAGGCGGCTCGCCGACTGGTTGGTCTCGCGTAGGCGAGACCGTCGGGCCCGGAGTTTATCGTCGCCACCCGGGAGGCCGCTGGGCGAGACCGGACCGGAGAACGAGTCAGGCGACGCGGGCTACGAACGGAAGGATGCGGGTGGTGTCGACGCCACGACCGCTGCCAAGATAGCGAAGAAAGCAGGCAAGGCTGAGGCCAAGCGCAAGAAGAAGGCGCCGTTTTAGCCGAGCGCGTACGCTGTGGTACTGGACGAAGAGTTAGGGGGAAGCTAGCGCGATGAAGGCAGCAGAGGTACCGGGTCTGTCCTACCGCGAGGCCGGCGTCGATATTGACGTCGCCAACGCAACCAAACGGTCAATGGCCGATCTCTTGCGGTCGGGCGATGCGCGTGTTCTCAACAGCCTAGGGGCTTTCGCGTCGCTCTTCGAGGCCTCGTTCCCGGGGTACGAGCACCCCGTTCTTGTGCTCAAGACGGAAGAGCCGGGTACGAAACAGCGGTTGGCTGTCGAGAACAAGAGATACTCCTCGATCTGCTACGACATGATCAACCATCTCATCAACGACATCATCGTCATGGGGGCGACCCCGGTGGCAGTGCAGGACGCGATCATCTGCGGCAAGCTCGAACAGGAGGTCGTGTCCGAGATGGTTGGGGCGATCGCGGCGGCTTGCCGCGAGCAAGGGTGTTCGCTCACCGGTGGCGAGACGTCGGAACAACCGGGCGTCATCCTGGCCGGCACCTACATCCTCACTTCGAGCGTTGTGGGTGTGGTCGAGAAGGCGGGGATCATCGACGGATCCAGGATCAGAGAAGGAGATCGCCTGCTGGCCCTCGCCAGCAACGGCCTGCACACGAACGGCTA
>PMIZ01000502.1 GCA_003157225.1 Actinomycetota bacterium
ACGTCGACCTTCTTGCGTTCCTCGTCTGCCATCGCGATCTTCGTCCTTTCCACGCGGGGGTAGGAGTGGGTTGACGGGATAGCTACTTCATTCGCTCGCCCGGGGCTCGCCTTGAGCCCAGCCCAGGTACTTGGAGAAGGCGGCCGCCGCCGCCTTGACTGCCTTGGTGCAGAGAGCGTTCTCGGCGGGACCGAAGCGCCCGGTCGGCATGACTATGGAAATAGCGGCAGCCACCGTCCCAAACTGATCGCGCACGGGGGAGCCGACGGCGCATAGACCGAGATAGACCCCCTCGATGTCGTAGGCGACGTTGTCCTTCCCCACGCGGTCGAGCTCGGCTTCGAGGATGGTTCTGTCGGTGATGGTGTAGGGAGTGAACCGATGCCGCGGGCCGGAAAGTATGGCCTCCCGTTCCTCGGGGGGCTTGAAGGCGGCGAATATCTTGCCGTGGACAGTGTTGATGTCGCCTAGGATCCGGCCGGGGGCGGTCCGCCGCTTGAACGGACGCGAAGTGTTGATGATGTCTACACAGACCGGGTAGCCGTCCACCTCCACGGCCAAGGTGACCGACTCGCCCGTCTCCCGCACCAAGGCCTCAAGGAAGGGCCGGGCCGCGGTGACGAAGCCGGATTGGTTGTCGGACACGTAGCCCATGGCCAGGACGGCCGGCCCGAGCCGGTATCGGTTGGTGGCCGAATCACGCACCAAGAAGGCCATGGACTCGAGAGTGCGGGCCATCCGATAGGCCGTCATGCGTACCAAGCCGATCTGCTCGGCCATCTCGTCGATGGTCCACTCGCGATGGTCAACGTCAAAGAGCCCCAGAACTGCCAGCCCGCGGGTCAGGGCTCTGACCTGTAGAGGATCGGCGTCTCGCAATGTCGTCGTCGGCGTCATATGTCTCCTGTCGAGGGCACGTTCCCCCAGTGAGTCCACCTTGCAAATCGACCTTGGCTACTCTACGATACTAGCAGTAATACTCCGTATTAGCGACCAGTACTACTCAACAATATCCCAATATCGTTTTCCTCCACAGCCCGGTCTCTTTCCTACCTCGCGGGAGCTGATGTCTTGATGGCAGAAGAGGTGTTCACTAGCTGCACCAATAGCGGTCCTGTATCGGTCTATGTGAAGGACGGGAAGATCGTGCGGGTGCGACCTCTCGTGGTGGATCCGAGCGACTACAAGCCCTGGGTAATCGAGGCCGGTGGCAAGAGGTACTCTCCACCGAAGAAGGTCACCTTGTCGCCGTACATCCACGCCGAGCGCCGCCGGATCTACTCCGACGAGCGCATCAAGNNCGAGCGCATCTCCTGGGACGAAGCAGCCAGCCTGGTGGCGAGCGAGCTCGAGCGCGTGAAGGACACCTATGGCGGCTCGGCTATCAGCGGCCTCACCTCCTCGCATCACAACTGGGGGATCGTGGGCTACAAGATGGGCCCGTTCGCCCGTTTCCTCAACATGGTGGAAGGCACGCCGGTGCTCGACAACCCCGACAGCTGGGAAGGCTGGCATTGGGGAGCGACGCACTCCTACGGCTTCCAGTGGCGGCTGGGCATGCCGGAGCCCTACGACATGCTGGGCGACGCGCTGCAGCACGCGGAAATGATCGTGTACTGGTCCAACGACCCGGACAGCACGCGCGGCACCTACTCCGGCCAGGACTCGGCTCTCTGGCGGCAGTGGCTCAAGGAGAAGGGCGTCAAGATGGTCTTTGTCGACCCCTTCCACAACTTCACCAACGCGGTGATGGGTGGTAAGTGGATCGCGCCGCGCGTAGGCACCGACGCCGCCATGGCCATGGCCATCGCCTTCGTCTGGATTGCGGAGGACACGTACGACAAGGACTACGTGGCCAACCGCACTGTCGGGTTCGACGAGTTCAAGGGGTACGTCCTGGGCGAGACCGACGGCGTTCCCAAGACCCCCGAGTGGGCGGCCGAGGAGACCGGCGTCGAAGCCCGGGTCATCCGCACGCTGGCCCGCGAATGGGCGGCCAAGCGGACGATCTTGTCGGGCGGCTCACGCGGCGGCGAAGGCGGGGCCTGCCGCGAGGCCTATGGCACCGAATGGGCACGGATGATGGTGCTACTCCAGGCCATGCAGGGATTGGGCGCACCGGGCCGCAGCATCTGGGGCACCACGATGGGAGCGCCGAACGACACCACGTGCTGGGTGCCGGCATACGGAGAACCTGAGGGTCGTATCTCCATGTCCACCAAAGTGGCCAAGTACATCCCCAGCAACCCCACCAAGCAACGGCTCTGGCGCTTGACCCTTCCCGACGCCGTCCTCGATCCTCCGGTCGACTGGTACGGGGAGGGCTTCTGCGGCAAGAGCCTAGAGCAGCAGTTCACCCACTTCGTGTACCCGATGGAAGGGTACTCGGAGATCAAGCTCTTCTACCGCTATGGCGGCTCCTTCATGGGCACGATGAGCGACACCACCAAGTGGGTGCGCATGTATCAGAGCCCGAAGCTGGAGTTCGTGGTCAATCAGGACGTCTGGTACAACAGCGAGACCCGCATGGCCGACGTCATCCTGCCGNNCACCAACTTCGAGCGCGACGACATTGGCGAGTGGGCCGCCGTCAACGGCTACACCTGGCACGCGAGCAGCGGCTGCAACTATCGCGTGGTCGTCCGCGAGCAGAGGTGCATCGAGCCGCTCTGGGAATCAAAGTCCGACTACGAGATCTTCGCTCTGATCTTCGAAAAGATGGGCCTGCGCGACCAGTAC
>PMIZ01000165.1:0-1003 GCA_003157225.1 Actinomycetota bacterium
GGCAGAAGAAAGGCAACAGCGATAAGCGCGATTACCACCACAGGCACGTTGATCAGGAACACCCAGCTCCAGTGGAAACGGGTGAGCATCCACCCGCCCAGGATCGGGCCGATGGGGTACCCGGCCACGGTGACCGCCATAGTGATGGCGACAGCCTTGGGCCGCTCCTCTTCCGAGAACAGTACCGGCAGCACTCCGATAGTCATGGGGAAGATGATCGCCCCTCCCAGCCCGAGCAGCGCGCGGGCGGCTATGAAGGCACCCGCGGAACCCGCTAGCGCGCACGCGAGCGAGCCGCTCCCGAAGATGACGAGGCCCGCCAGAAGCAACTTCTTGCGCCCGTAGCGATCGCCGAGCATGCCGGCCGGGACCATGGCGGCGGCGAAGATCAGGGTGTAGGCGGCCACGAACCATTGCAGATCGCTGGTGGTGGCATGCAAAGCCCCAGCAAGGGTGGGAAGGGCAACGCTGAGGATTGTCCCATCTAGCCCGACCACGAGGACCGCGAGCACCAGGGGCGCAAGGGCCCACCATTTACGGCTGCCGGAGTTCTTCATGATTCCCACCTTCTTTGCAGTAGCAGTAGTTAAGCGGAAATCATAGTAACACTGAAGTACTAGTCTCTGTCAAATAACTGTAACTCCTGCATTGGCGACCACGGCCTCTGGGATGCGGCTGGCGCTCCCCCGCCCGGGCAAGACAGCGTTGGTCCCGCCCCGATTCGGGGTAAGCTACGGCAGAAGAAGCAATCATTCTTGAAAAAGGAACGATTCCGGGAGGTGTCTCGAATGAACACCGACGTTAGTGCCGCACTCACCCAAAGACGGGCCGTCCGCGGCTACAAGCCCGACATGGTGCCCGACACGATAGTGCGCGAGCTCCTGGCCGAGGCCCGGTGGGCGCCGTCGGCCACGAATACCCAGTCGACGTACGTGTACGTGCTCACGGGCCAGCCGCTCGCGAGCTTCAAGGCGAACCTGAGGGAATACGCGGAGTCCGAAGC
>PMIZ01000165.1:1063-2307 GCA_003157225.1 Actinomycetota bacterium
CCCTACGGTTGCTTCGACGCCGGGCTGTTCGCCATGGCCATCACTCTGTCGGCGCAGGCGCGCGGGCTGGGCACCTGCATCACCGGCTCCAACGTGCGCTACCCGGACCTGCTGCGCAAGGTCATCCCGGGCACCGAGAACCAGAACTTCGTGGTGGCGATCTCGCTCGGCTATCCCAACTGGGACGCCCCCGTCAACCGTTTCCCGCGCAACCGGCTGCCGGTGGATGAATTCGTGAGGTTCGTCAGGTAGCGAGGGCCGACTTCTCAAGGAGAGGCAGCCGTGAGCACCGTGACGCCCGACCTCGAAGCCCGCGCCCGCGATTTATGCGACCGGCTGACGCCGGAGGAGAAGCTACGGCTGCTCGCCGGCGAGCCGGACCTCTGGGGGTGGATGCTGGGCGCCGCCGGCAAGGACCGTCAGCGACGCATCGACCGAGCTGCGTGGGTCCCGCGGCTGGGGCTTGACGGCATCCGATTCACCGACGGCCCCCGAGGTGTGACGATGGGCGTGTCCACCTGCTTCCCCGTCGCCATCGCGCGGGCGGCCACCTTCGACTACGGGCTCGAAGAGCGGGTGGGCGAGGCCATCGGCCGCGAAGCCCGGGCGCAGGGCGCCAACCTGGTCGGAGCTCCCTGCCTCAACCTGCTCCGCCATCCCGGTTGGGGCCGGGCGCAGGAGAGCTATGGCGAGAACTCGGGTCATACCGGTGAGATGGGCGCGGCCTTCACTCGCGGCCTGCAGAAGCACGCCATGGCCTGCGCCAAGCACTTCGCCTGCAACAGCATCGAGGAGTCTCGGTTCGCGGTGGACGTGCGCGTGGCCGAGGAGGTGCTCGAAGGCGTCTACCTGCCCCATTTCAAACGAGTGGTGGACGAAGGCGTGGCCAGCATCATGTCGGCGTACAACTCGGTGAACGGTGCGTGGTGCGGCCAGAACCACAGGCTCCTAACGGAGATCCTCAAGGAGCGCTGGGGATTCGACGGCTTCGTGGTGAGCGACTGGNNGGACGACGCGGCGCTCCGGCTCATCCGGCAGCAGCTCCGGTTCGCCGCCGTGGGCGACGGCGACTATGGACCGAAGGTGGTGGCGTGTGCCGAGCACCGGGCGCTGGCGCGGGAAGTCGCCACCAAGAGTGTGGTGCTACTCCGCAACGAGCCCGTGGACGGGCGGCCCGTGCTGCCGCTGGCGGCACCCGGCGGTGGTGGGGCCGCGGAGGTTGTCGGGGGCGATGGGGTCGGCGA
>PMIZ01000165.1:2374-2620 GCA_003157225.1 Actinomycetota bacterium
CGACGCTGCGATCGTGGTAGCCGGCTACGACTTCGACGACGAAGGCGAGTTCATGGGTGAATTCCCGCCTCCCGGATTCAAGAAGCTCCTCCTCCGTCCGCCTCTGCGGCGGATTCCGAGGCTGGCCGCTACGATGGCAAAGCGGGCGCTCACTGGCAAGGGCATCGGCCCGGAGTTCTCAGGCGGGGGCGACCGGCGGTCATTGCGGCTTCACCAAGACGAAGAGGAACTGATCCTAGCCGTGGC
>PMIZ01000397.1 GCA_003157225.1 Actinomycetota bacterium
CCAGATACAGTACAACTACATGGACGTCAACGTCCAGGCCGGCGCAGCCGGGTTGGCGTACGCCGCCGACAAGGGGCTGGCGGTGATTGTCATGGAGCCGCTCAAGGGAGGCCGGCTTGCCTGTGCTCCCGCGGCGATCCAGGACCTCTGGGATTCGGCTCCCGTGAAGCGGTCTCCCGCCGATTGGGCTTTGCGTTTCGTGTGGAACGACGAGCGGGTCAGCCTGCTGCTCAGCGGCATGAGCGCCATGGACCAGGTGGTCACCAACGTTCGCGCGGCCGAGGAGGCCAAGGTGGACTCGCTGACGGCCGAGGAACTGCAGTTGATCGAGCGCGTGCGCCAGGCCTATCTCGCGCGTACCGTGGTCGACTGCACGGCCTGTCGCTACTGCATGCCCTGTCCGCAGGGCATCGACATCCCCATGATCCTGTCGTGCGTCAACAATGCCGCCTTGTTCGACGACCCCGCGCCCGAAAGGATGGGCTACCAGATGGAGAAGACGGCGGGTCACACCGCCCCAATCTCAGCCTGCACGGAGTGCGGGCAGTGTGAAGACGCCTGTCCGCAGAGCCTCAAGATCCCCGAGGAGTTGAAGAAGGCCGCCGCCTTGCTCGAATGAGGTTGAGGAATGGCATGACGAAAGGAGCGCGACTTTGCAGCAGGCCGGAACATCGCGCCGTCTAGAGGGGAAGGTGGCCTTTATCAGCGGGGCCGGAGGCACCAACAGCATCGGTACCTCCATAGCTCTTCGCTTCGCCGCCGAGGGGGCGAAGGTGGGAGTGGTCGACCTGGACGCGGCGCGAGCCGCCGTTGCCCAGGAAGAGATCGCCCGTGTCGGCGGGGACGCGATGGCCATAGCCTGCGACGTCGGTCGCTTCGAGGACTGTGAAGCCGCTGCCGCTACTCTCGCCCGGGCCTTCGGGGGACGCATCGACATCCTGGTCAACAACGCCGCCACCTTCGCGGGCTCGAGCGGCCCCTACCATCCCCGACCCTTCGAAGAGTGGGTCACCGAGGAGTGGGACCACCAGCTCGACGTCAATCTGCGGGGCATGTGGTTCTGCATGCGGGCGGTCTACCCCTACATGAAGCTCCAGCGCTACGGCAAGATCGTCAACATCGGCTCGTCCACCTTCTGGGAAGGCGTACCCGGGCTCGTCCCCTACGTCGCCAGCAAGGGCGGGGTCATCGGGCTTACGCGGTCCTTGGCCCGCGCGCTCGGCCCCGAGGGCATCCGGGTCAACTGCCTTGCCCCGGGCTACACGCTCACGGCGACCAATCTTGAGCAGCAGGCTGAACAGTCTTTCCTCGACCAGATGCGCGGTGGGCAATGTTTGACCGAGCGGAATGAACTGGCGGATGACCTGGCCGGTCCGGCCTTCTACCTGGCTTCAGAGGACAGCGACTTCATGACCGGGCAGACCCTGCTCGTCGACGGTGGACTCAACTTCAACTAGCGAGGGAATCGTGCAACGTGACATCCAGGCGGCTCAGAACGTCAGCCGCATGTGTCTCGTCTGCGGGGTAGAGAACCGGGCGGGATTGAAGGCCCGCTTCTTCGTCCTCGAAGGTGGGGAGCTAGCCGGGGTATTTCGTCCGCTCGCCGAGCACCAGAGCTATCCTGGGCGCCTGCACGGAGGCATCGTGTCGGCCATCCTCGACGAGACGATCGGACGGGCCATCAACGTCACCGACACGCACACGTGGGGCGTCACCGTCGAGTTCACGGTGAAGTTCCGTAAGCCGGTTCCCCTGGACGGCGAAGTGAAGACCATCGCCAGAATCACCCGGGATTCCAGCCGCCTTTTCGAGGGAACCGGGGAGATACTGCTGGAAGACGGAACGGTGGCTGCGGAAGCTCAGGGCAAGTACCTCAAGATGCCTATTGAGAACATCGCGGCGGTGGAGTTCAGCGAGCGGGAATGGTTCGCCGACGAACTACCAGTGCCGCCGCAGATCGAGCTGGGAGGCTGCTGAATAACGAAGCCTCGGCCGCGAGAACGCGCTGGCCGGCACGCTCGCTAGGACAACTGGCCGGCGCGGCGGCGCCTCACTCACCCGCGGTCGCGAAGCACCAGTTCCGCGGCCCACTTGCCCGACCTGGTCACCGCGAGCGCGCCCGAAGGGCCTACCCAATGCCCTGCCTGGTAGAGCCCCTTGACGAAGGGGACCCGCTGCCGCCAGCGCCGGCGGCTCTTGTAATGCCAGCCGACCGGAGCGCCGCCGGCGTTCAGCGTGTAGCGATACATGGTGATGGGGGAGGCCACGTCCACCGTCACCAGGTGGGAAGACAGCAGCGGTAAGTACTCCTGGACCCTCAGGATGATCTGCTCGCTCCACTCCTTCTTGAGTGCGCGGTAGGCGTGCCCACGCTCCGGAGTCGGGTTGGTGGCCCAATGCTGCCGCCACGCATAGCTCGACGGCACCACGATTTGCAGTCCGCGAAGCGCCGGGTCACTTCCCAGCTCCCGGTACTGTGGGAAGACGAGCAGCAGACCGCAATCCTCAGGCTCCTTCGATTCGAAAGCACCCGGAACGTCGGGAGAGGGACACAGGAACACGTCGCAGCCATCGAAGCCGAGGCTGGCGGGCTCCAGGGTGGTAACCGCCGAGATCACCGCGTAGGGCTCCGAGACCGGGTGGGTCTCGAGGAGGCTGCGGAAAGACCCGGGCACGTGGTCGGGGCTCAGCATGCGGAAGAAGGTCTGCTTGGCATCCACGGCGGAGACGACCGTTGGGGCGTGTAGCTCGGTGCGATCGTCCAAGAGCACTCCCCGTACCGCTCGACCGGCGGTCAGGATCGATACCGCTCTTGTGTTGTACCGGATCTCGACCCCGTTTCTGGTAGCGGCCTCGGCAAACGCCTCGGCGAGCACTTGAGAACCGCCTCGCGGTGAGTAGGTCCGGCCCCGCAGACCGGTTCCCAGCATGACGAGTGGGCCGATCGCCGGCATGTCCGGGATCGGCGCCAACGCGTGGAGGGCGGCGCGAAGTCCGGCCAGCCCGGCGCCCGGGAAAAGGCGCTCGAAGTAGCGTTCGGCCGGCATGGTCCCCAACCGCCGAAGCAGCGGCAGATGCGGGAGCACCGCGAGCGTCGCGCGCGTACGGGCCCAGATGGACGCCAGGTCGCGGGAGTAGATGGGGAGTGAGTCCACGAGGCGGCTGACCTCGACCGCGGTCTTTGTCAGCTTGGCGAGGGATCTGTCGCTCACGGAGGGAAAGGAGCGGCGTACGCTGTCTTTGAACGCGTTGGCGTCGGGTCCCACCACGATGTCCCAGGCCGGCCGAGCGGCGGCCCGATCTGGCGAAGCGACGACCCCTGTCGCACTCGCGGTGCCAGGCGAGCTGGGGGGTCCCAGATACCGGCCGAGAAGGTCTAGGTGGACGAAATCGACGGGGGGAGAGCCGAGCTCGGCCAGCGTGCGGTTGATTGCCTGCGGGTCGGTCACCCAGTGGGTGGAGATGTCGAATATGATGCCCTGGCGGGAGAACGACGTCCAGAGCCCTCCCTTCCGGCTGCTCTGCTCCACCAGCACCACCCGCTTGCCGGCCTTGGCTAGATGAGCGGCCGAGCTGAGTCCTGCCAGTCCCGCACCGATGACGATCGCATCCCACTCTGTTGTCGCGGTCATGAGGCCACGCACCTGCCTGTCTGTTACTGTAAAGATTACCGGAACGTTTTCGACGTGCCGGCACCAAACCCCTCGTTGGAGAGGAGCGGGAATTGACCGTAGATCATGTATGGGTGCCGTTCGATCTACTTGAAGCCTTCACAGCGGATGTCTTCAAGGGAGTCGGGGTGCCGGAAGAGGACGCACGCATCTGCGCTGACGTCCTCGTCACGGCCGACAAGCGCGGCATCGACTCGCACGGCGTCGGCCGGCTGAAGACTATCTACTACGACCGCATTGTCAACGGCGGCATCCAGAAGCCGGTCACCGAGTTCGAGGTGGTGCGGGACTACAAGGCCACGGCGGTAGTGGATGGGCACGACGGCATGGGCATGGTCATCGGCAAGCGCTGCATGCAGATGGCTATCGACCGGGCCCGTGAGCACGGGCTGGGGATGGTGGTGGCCCGCAACTCCACCCACTACGGTTTCGCCGCCTATTACCCGTTGATGGCAGTGAAGGCCGGCATGATCGGGCTCAGTGGCACCAACGCGCGGCCATCAATCGCTCCGACACACGGCGTCGAGAACATGTTGGGCACCAACCCGCTGGTGTTCGCCATGCCCACCGACGAGGAGTTCCCTTTCACCAACGACTACGCCACCTCGGTGATCCAGCGCGGCAAGATCGAGCAG